>NZ_VRYY01000148.1 GCF_015731765.1 Nitratidesulfovibrio oxamicus | reverse complement strand
CGCCGCCGCGCTGCCGGGCCCACCATTTCGGCCACCTGACGCAGCACCGCCGCCGGGTCGAACGGCTCGTCGCGCAGGCCCGATCCGCCCGCGCCCAGCGCGGAAAGGTCCAGCAGGTCGTCGATGATGCGCAAAAGGGCATGGCCGGATTCCACCGCCGTGCGCAGGTAGCCGCGCCGCTCGTCGCTCAGGTCCGGACCGTCCAGCAGTTGCAGCATGCCCAGCACCCCGTTGAGCGGGGTGCGCAGTTCGTGGCTCATGTTGGCAAGGAACTCGTCCTTGGAGCGGTTGGCCGCCTCGGCGGATTCCTTGGCCCGCCGCAACGAGACCATGGCCCGCCGCCGCGCGATGTGTTCCCACATGCCATGCATGAACAATTCCAACTGGCGGTGGTCGGCCCGTTCGTAGGGCATATCCTTGTTGGCCACGCCCGCCACGGCCACCAGCCGCCCCTCTTCCAGCACGGGCACGGCCAGGTGCCGCCACAGCGATATATCGCCCACGCGATGGACCGGTTCCGCGCCCGGCGCGCCCGGCACATCTCGCACGCCCATGGCGCTCGTCAGCCCAGCCGTATTCGCGGAATCGGGCGCATCGGGCTGGCCGGACACTCCGGGTGCCCCGGACACGCCAGCCCAACCGCCCCCCCCGGTCGGGGCTTCGTTGCGGATTTCCGGCTGGCCGGAGCGCACCACCTCTGACCACGGGCCCGCCACGCCCGCCCTGCCGTCCGTCCGACCATCCGTCCGACCGTCCCGGGCGTCCCCAGAAGGCGCGGCAAGCCTCGCCGGTTCCGTCATCAGGTGCGACCACAGCACGCCATCCGCCGGCACCCGTCCGCCGTCCACCAGGGCAAGGTAGCCCAATTCGCTGCCGGTCAGGCGCACCGCCTGTTCCAGCGCAAAGCGCATGATCGACCGTTCGGGCGCCGCGTCCATGCGCGACAGGCGGTGCAGGGCCGACAGCCGCGCCGCGCCCAGCCTGCGCTCGCGCCGGGCGTTGCGGCGTTCGGTGATGTCCGCGGCAATGATGGCGAACTGGCGTTCGCGCACCCGATAGACGGCCATCTCCAGCCATTTTCCCATGTTGCGGGAATAGCGTTCCGTGTGCAGCGGCTCACCGGTCAGGGCCACCCGGCCCAGCGTCGCGATCCATGCCGGATCCTGCGGGCCGAACACCTCGCTGCCCGCGCGCCCCAGCACGTCTTCGGCGCGACGGCCAGCCATGGCCTCGAAAGCCGGGTTCACCGTCAGAAACCGGAAATCCACAGGCCGTCCCTCATCGTCCAGCAGCATTTCGTGCACGGCGAAACTGGTGATCAGCTTGCGGAACAGGGTGCGGAAATCATGTTCCATGGAACGCTGGCGGGTCACGTCGCGCAGCAGGCTGAGCACGGAGGCAACGCCCCCGTCCCCCCTGCGCTCGGGCACCAGCCGCCAGTCGAACAGCACCCGCCCGGCAGGCCCGTGAAACACGTAGTCGGTCTGCACCGGACGGCCCGATTCCAGCACCCCGCGCAACTGGCGTGCCCAGAATTCCGCCACCTGCGGGGCAAGGCCCAGTTCCGCCACCCCGCGCCCCATGAGTGCTTCCGGCGGCCCCAGGTAGGGGCTGACGGCGGCGTTGACGCAGGCAAGACGCAGGTCGCCGTCAAAGCGCATGATGATGTCCGGCGTATTTTCCACCAGGGCGCGGTACTTTTCCTCCCCGGCGGCCAGGTTGGCAAGGGCCGTGTAGCGTTCGGTGACGTCCTCGTAGATCAGCAGCAGATCGCCCGAATCGGCGCGGCTGATGAAGTAGTGGCGCCAGCAGCCGCGTATCTTGTCGCTGTAGAGGAAGGAGGGAAGGTGCTCGGCAATGCCGCTGCGCCACGCACGGGCCAGGGCCTCGCGCAGGGTGGCGGCCACCGGGACGGGCAGCAGGCCGGACAGCAGGCTGCCGGTGCATTCCGCGCGGGTCAGACTGCTCAGCCGCTCGCCCGCCGGGTTGATGTCGAGCAGGGTGAAATCGGCGCAGTCGTCCCCATGGGCGTGCACGGGGCGCAACACCATCACGCCCGCGTTCATGTTGCGGAATACACCGCGAAACAGTTCGGCATCGCGCCGCAACTGTTCCGCCGGACCGGCGGACTGCCCGTCCGGGTCTGCTGGCACGACCGGAGCTGTACCCGCGTCTGGAGCGACCGGGCCGTTCCGATGGGCGATCAGGTTCCGCGGCTCCGCATATTCCGGACATTCACGGCGGTCCGCGTCGTTTGCATCCTGCATTACGCTGGCCCCTTGCGTTCTGTCGCGCCCGATCCCCCCGGAACCGGCGCGAGCACACCCGACGCTGCCACACTACTCAATAGCCATGCAGCGTCAACGGAAAAGGCATACCGTTCCGGCAAGACAATGCATCATCGTTCAAGCCATGGGGAGCACGCGGCTGGCATCATGACGAACGCCGCACACCGCCCATGCAGGCGGAGTGCGGCGCAGATTGACAAGGAACCACGTGCTTGCGCGATACGTCCACGCCGTCAACGCTCTCGGCGCAGCATGGCCCGGGCGTATTCCACCACGATGGGCAGCACGGACACCACAATGATGCCATAGATGACCAGGCTGAAATTGCGCTGCACCAACGGCATGTTGCCCAGAAAATACCCGGCCGTCACCAGCAGTCCCACCCACAGCAGTGCGCCGCCGGCGTTGAACAGCAGGAAGCGCCGGGCGTCCATGGCCGCCACCCCCGCCACGAAGGGCGCGAAGGTGCGCACCACCGGCACGAAACGGGCCAGCACGATGGCCTTGCCGCCGTGGCGTTCGTAGAATTCGTGCGCCCGGTACAGGTGCTGGCGGTTGAGCAGGCGATAGTTCTTCTCGAACACCGGCGGACCGATGTAGCGCCCGATGCGGTAGTTCACCGCGTCGCCGACGATGGCGGCGGCCAGCAGCGTGAAGGCCAGGGGAAAGTATTCCAGATGCCCCGCCCCGGCGATGGTGCCCGCCGCAAAGAGCAGCGAATCGCCGGGCAGGAACGGGGTGACCACCAGCCCCGTCTCGCAGAACACGATCAGGAACAGGATGGCGTAGGTGTACACGCCCCAGTTGGAGACAAGCTCGAATAGGTGCCTGTCCACATGCAGCAGGAAGGAAACGAAGGTGGAAAAAATGCCCAGAATGTCCAAGGAAGGCTCCGGTGCCGGTACTGCCGGCGCATCTGCGGATATGGCGACGGGCCGCGTGAATGCGGCCTTGCCTCTGTACGCCACGCCGCACAGCCACGCAAGGGTCGCCCGGCAGTACAGGGTGCCCGGAAGTACAATCTGCAAGGACGTACAGGTTGCAAGGGCGTGCAGCCATGCGCTGCCAGCATGCCCAGGGGCGTGCCGCCTTGCCGACCGGAATGCCAGGCGATATTCTTCAGGCGGTCTTTTTTCGCAGACTTTCGTTTTTCACTTGAAAAGGATTTTCATTTTCACTATGGTCCTTTCAACGAACAACCACAACGACGCCAGCACATGCCCACATTACTCCCACGCCTTCCAGCCTCCGGCCTTTCCCGTCCGTCCCGGCCTTGCAACCCGGGGCGGACGGGGAACGCCTCCCCCCGCGGACACGCAACACGCGCCGCGCGTTCCGCGCATCCGGCACGCCCCGCTCGCCACAGGGAAAAGTGTAGTCGGGCCGTCTGACGGACGGCACCGACACGTACACTGATACGCACACCGACACCATCCATCCGGAGGATTCCCATGGCCAACGTGCTCATCGTCTACGGTTCCACCACCGGCAACACCGCCTGGGTCGCCGAAACCGTCGGTCGAGACATCACCGAAGCGGGCCACAGCGTCGAAATCCGCGACGCGGGCCAGGTAGAGGCGGAAGGCCTGTGCGAGGGCCGCGACCTCGTGCTGTTCGGCTGCTCCACCTGGGGCGACGACGAAATCGAACTGCAGGACGACTTCATCCACCTGTACGAATCGCTGGAGGCCACGGGCGCGGGCAAGGGCCGCGCGGCCTGCTTCGGCTGCGGCGACAGCAGCTACACCTACTTCTGCGGCGCGGTGGATGCCATCGAAGAACGCCTGTCCGGCCTTGGCGCGGACATTGTGGCCGATTCGCTGAAGATCGACGGCGATCCGCGCACCGTGCGCGACGACGTTTCCGCCTGGGCCGGGCGCGTGGCGGCCGCCCTGTAGGACCATCCACGCCGTTCATTGCGCCTGCCGCACCGTCCGACATCATGCACGGGAGCCAGCGCTCCCGCTGTATTGCAACTCCCACGGAGGACCATGCCATGACCCTTGCCTGCTCCATCGGTTCCGGTCGCGTGGTGGCCCGGCGCTTCGCCGGGTCGCTGCGCCGCCTCATCACCAGTGACGACCGCAGGGAACACGATCTCGCTCTTGCGGGACGGCTCGGCCCTGACGGGCTTGACGGTGCCGATCACCCCCATGGGGCGGACGAGGCGCCCCGGTCCTCCGCTGCCACCGCAGGGCGCTCCGCCGCCTGACGCAATACGCCTGACGCAATACGTGGGCCGCCCTTTCGCACGCGGCCCGATGCGGGGCGGCGGTTTACCGCCCTACGCACGAGCACACACCAGACATGACCGCGCCGGGCGGGCGCATCGTCGCACCGCCCGGCACCGGAAACACGCCATGAAAGACCTTGCCCTGCTCATCACCGCCGCGCTGCTGCTGGAAATCACCGCAGCCACCCTGCTGCTGGGCTGACCCGCGCCAGCGGTGCAGCTCCCAGGCGCCGCGCCCAGACGCCGCTTTGCCACGCTCGCACGGCAGCACGGGTGCACGGGTGCGCACCTGACCGAAGCGCAACAACACGGCAACCCCCCGGGACGCCCCACAGCACTGACATTTTTGTAATTTCGGAATTTTTCCGCTTGCCTTCCCCCCCGGACCCGCCTATTCTCGCTTCCATCCCGCCGTGTGGCGCTCTGCATTATTGCAGCACCACTCTCGGGCCAGACCGCAGCCGCCCTACGCCACGCACCGCATGGCGCAAGGTGTCGCGCGGCACCATGGAAGACATGGCAGCGCCATGTCCTGGCCCTCGACATCGTACACAGGTACCGCATGACCGCCAGCACCGAGCACCGCCCCGCAACGCGGCCCACCATGGCCGCCGCGCCCAATGCCCCCCTTCGTCCGGCGCAGGACCCCGCCGGCGTGGGGCGGGGATCGGTTTCGGCTTCCGTGGCCCTTTCCGCCCCGTGTGCCAAACGCACCGTGGCCACGTCGTCCCGCCAGCCCCTGGCCGCCACTCCTGAAGTATTCCTAACGCCCCGCTCCACCGGGGCGTTCTTTTACTTCTATTACTTTTGCCGGGCAGCTTAGGCGGGCGTCTCGCATGGCATGCATGGCCGGGCGCACCGCAGGTGCACCCGGCTTTTTTTCATGCCGCGCGGGGCCATGGCCGACAGACGAAGGAAAGGGGCATGACTACGAGGATTCGGCCACCACGGCCCGCGTACCCCGCCGGCGGCAGGCGTCGCCCCATGGCCGCCGCAGGCACGGGACGCGCGGCCCCGCAGG
>NZ_VRYY01000147.1 GCF_015731765.1 Nitratidesulfovibrio oxamicus | reverse complement strand
GCAGGACTTCGGCTGGCGGGGCGAGGCGTCGCACGCCGCCGGGCACCACGCCGCCGTCATTACCGTGGGCACGCTGGACCTGCCGGGCCGCGACGGGCCGGTACGCTCCACCCTGCCCTACGCCACGGCCCTGCGCGACATGGAACAGGACATCCGCACCCTGCAACTGGACGTGGTGAACCTGTACGGCGGCGGCGCGCTGATCCGCGGCGCGCGGGACATCACGCCCGACGACATCGACAGCGAACTGCCCCCCCACGCGGATGGCGACAGTACGGAAGGTCGCGCCGACATTCTGGCCGGATTCCGCCAGCGCCTTGATGCGGCCATGACCCCGTGCGAACAGCCCCTGTTCGCGCCGCGCCTGCCGCAGTGGCGCACCTCGCTGCGCAATGCCCAGAAGCGGCTGGAGACGCTGTTCCGCAAGCCGGAACGCCACGGCCCCGAAATTGTCGAGATGCTGGGCCGGGTGCACTTTTTCCTGCGGCAGGACCCCATCTGCACGCCGTACCTGTACAACGAGATCATGGACGTTTCCGGGCTGGTGCACGGGCGCGACAGGTTCGGCCTGCCCCAGCTGACGGAATTCCGGCAGATTTCCCGACGGGTGCTGGACAAGATCCGACGGATCGACGAAGTGATGACCAGCGCGGACCAGCAAGCCGCGTAGCGTTTGGTCCAACGACAGTCGCCCGGAGGCATCATGAGCGTTCTTGCCGAAATCGCCGTCTTTCCCATGGACAAGGGGTCCAGCGTCAGCCCGTGGGTGGCCCGCGTGCTGTCGGTCATCCAGGAAAGCGGCCTGCCGTACCAGCTTGGGCCCATGGGCACCACCATCGAGGGCGGACGGGCCGAGGTCATGCAGGTGGTCGACGGCTGCCTGGCCGCGCTGGAAGCGGACTGCGACAGGGTGTACATGACCCTGAAGGTGGACCTGCGCAAAGGCCCCGTGGGCCGCATGGCGGGCAAGGTGGCCTCCGTGGAGGCAAGGCTGGCCGAAAACTGATCCGGGTCGGGCTGCGTCCCGTACAAACGATAACGACCGCGCGGTGATTGCCGCGCGGTCGTTTTACCTCGTATTCCCCGGCTGGCGCATGCCCCGGCCGGAAAAGGCGTGGGCTTGTTGCGCCCCATGCCGCCCCGGGTCGAATCAGGCCGAATCAGATCGAATCAGGCCCTTCCGCCGCCTGAGGGGCCAGCAGGCTCATCGGGCACATCGGGCACATCGGGCAGCGGGTGCGCCGTCTCCACCAGCCGCAGCCGCTTCCACGCGCCGCGCCGAAAGCGCAGCCACGACACCACGGCCAGCAGCAGGATGAACGCGGTGAAGGCCGCCCACAGCGTGTTCAGGGTCATCAGGCCCGAGGCGCGCAGAGCCAGCGTGGGCAACACCAGCCAGACCACGCAGCCCAGAAGCACGTTCCACATGACGAACCAGGTGTCGCCCGCGCCCTTCAGCGCGCCGGTGTACACGATGGTCACCCCGTCCAGCAGGCAGTACACGCACACGAAGCGCAACAGCACCACACCCAGTTCGCGGATTTCGGCCTGCTGAGCGGCCATGGCCGCATCGTGCGCGCCGCCGTCCAGAAACAATCCGTACAACGGCCCCGGCGCACAGAAAAACAGCAGCGAAAGCGCGAACATCCAGGCCATGGCCACGTGCAGGGTGCTGGCGGTGACCCGTTCGGCATCGGCGGGGCTGCCCCGTCCCATGGCCTGTCCCACCATGCTGCCCACGGCGATGTTCATGCCGATCATGGGCAGAAAGGCCACCATGTTGATGGAAAAGGTGATGTTGGTGGCGGCCAGCGCCGTTTCACCCAGTTCCCCCACCAGGAACACGAACCACGTCACCGAGAACAGTTCGGCAAACCCGTTGATGCCGCTGGGCAGGCCGTAGCGGGCCATGCGCCGGAAAAGTTCCGGCTCGAACCCGCGCCCGCTCCACACCCGGAAGCTCCGTTCGTTGCGGGCGGTGAACACCATCTTCACGAACAGCAGCGTGCCCACGCCCCAGCCGGTGGAGGTGGCCAGGCCCGCCCCGGCAATGCCCATTTCCGGCAGGCCCCACGCGCCGTAGATCAGGGCGTAGTCCAGCGGAATGTTCACCGCCGTGGCGGCCATGTTGGCGACCATCACCGGGCGGGTACGGCCCTGCCCGGTAAAGAACCCGGCCAGGCAACTGTTGACCAGCGGCAACACCGATCCCGCCGTGAGCATGCGGAAATAGTCCACCTCGCCCGCCTGCACCCCCGGAGAATGCCCGGCAAAGGCAAAGATGGCGGGCGCGGCGTACCACAACAGCCCCATGCCCGCGCCGAAGAACAGCGCCATGTACACGCCCTGCCACAGGGCGGCCCCCACCCGGCGCGGCGCGCCGGAGCCGATGTACTGGGCGATGAACACCCCGGAATACCCGGTGATGCCCATGCAGGTGAGCAGAAACAGCAAATGCACCACCGCAGCCGGCGTGGCCGCCGCGATGGCTTCCACCGAATAATGGCTCAGGAACAGCCGGTCGGTGAACTCCATGACCGTGGTGGAGGCCATGCTGGCCACCAGCGGCAGGCTGACGCCGAGCACCTCGCGGTACCCGCCCGGCGCGTTCCAGCGCCCGGTGATGCCTGCCACCATCTTCGACAACATTCCTTCCTCCGTGACGTACGGTCCGAGTTGCGGAAAAGCCATACCGAATACCCTAGCGAAAAAGAGGCGTCAAGGTACCCTGGCCGCGCGATACGGTACGTTGTACCCCGACTGCCGCAAAGGGCCGCCTCGCCCCGACTGCCGCACGGTTCGGAGCCGTTCCGTTTCGTGCCCGTGCATGCCTGCTCCGGCCTTTCCCGACCGGTTCAGGCCAGTTCCGACCGGTTCGGGACGATTCGAGACGATTCGGGCCAGCCGCCCCGGCGGCGCACGCCGCGGCACGCCGTGCCCTTCCCTTCATTGCGGATTCGCCCTATAAAGCGTCGATGCGTCAGCCATACCCCCTCGCGCACCATTTGCTGTGCACCCTGCCGCTGCTGGCGCTGCTTGCGATATCCACCGTGTACCTTGGCACCGGGGACGAAGTGATCGCCTACTGGCGCGCCTGGCGGCACGCCAACCCCGACACGGCCAGCATCGTGCAGGTGCTGACCGACTGGGGCAACCCGGCCCTGTACGCGGTTTACGGCGTGTTGCTCTGGCGGGCGCGGCACCGTCACGACCCGCGTACCGTGCGCTTCGTCCTGGCCTATGTGGCAGTGCAATTGCTGATTTCGTTCCTGCTCGTGCGGGTGATCAAGGTCGCCGCAGGGCGCACCCGGCCCGGCGTGGAGGGACCGTGGGTGCCGTTTTCGTTCGACGGCCCGCACAATTCGATGCCCTCCGGCCACACGGCGGAAATCGCCGGGGCCTGCCCGCCGCTGGCCATGCGCTGGAAGCGCACGGCCCTCTCTCTGGCCCTTGGCGGGTATGTGGCCGCCGTGGGCTATTCGCGGGTGTTGCTGGGGCAGCACCACGTCAGCGACGTATTGGCGGGGCTTCTGTTGGGCAGCCTTGCCGCCTTCATCATACACCGCATCACCCACAGGACCGCCCCCCTATGACCGATCCGCAGACCGAAACCGCCGCCTCCCAACCCAAGGCCGCCGCTTCTCCGGAAACGCCGCAGACCCCGCCCGGCGCCGCCAGCGGCAAGGATTCCGCAGGCGGCAAACCCGCCGGGGCCTGTCCGCCCCCCCCCTCCAGAGGCATCCTGGCCCGCCTGTACAACCTGCTGGCCCTGTTCCCGCTGCTGCCGCTCACCCTCATCTACGCGGCGCAGACGGCCTTCACCCTGGATGCCCGGTCCCTGTGGTTTTCGGACGAAATCCGCCACGGCAACGTCTATGAAACCATGCTGGCCACCGGCCAGTGGCTGGTGCCGCATCTGAACGGCATCCCCTACCCGGACAAGCCGCCCGTATATTTCTGGTTCCTCGGCCTGCTGGACGCCATCCCCGGCGTGGACGGCCCCATGGTCTTCCAGTTGGGGGCCGCGGTATCCGGACTGCTGGTGCTGTGGACCACCTATGCCCTGGCCCGCCTGGTGGCCGGATGCGACAAGCGCGAATCGTTCGCGGCGGGGCTGGTGCTGCTGTGCGGCCTGTACTTCCTGGGCGTGACCCACTATGCCCGCATGGACCTGCTGTTCGCCGCCGTGATCACCCTGGCCCACATCTGCATGTACCGGGGGCTGCGCCTGCCCCTGGCCTTCCGCTGGATCGTCCCGGCCTTTGCCCTGGCCGCCGTGGCCACCCTGGTCAAGGGGCCGTTCGGCCTGGCATTTCCGCTGCTGGCCGGGCTGGCCTACGGGCTGTGGCGCGGCATGCCCCGCCGCCTGAACCGCATGGACGTGGCCATCGGCGGCGGCATCATGCTGGTCACCCTGCTGGCCTGGGTGGGCGCGGTATGGTTTGAAGGCTACGCGGACCTCATCCGCAACATCCTGCGCCACCAGATCGTGGACCGCGCCACCGCCGCCTGGCACCACGAACAGCCGTGGTGGCACTATCTGGCCACCCTGCCCGTCGCGTGGCTGCCGTTTACCCTGGTGCTGCCGTTCCTGCCGTGGGGCCGGGCCTTCTCACCCGTGTCCATGCGCGCCGTGCTGGCCACCCGCAAGGGACAGGGCGACGGCATGGCCTACATCTGGCTGGCGCTGATCACCTCGTTCGCCCTGCTGACCGCCGTCAGCATCAAGATCGTCATCTACCTGCTGCCGCTGTTCCCGTTGCTGGCCGTGGTCACCGCCCGCGCCCTGCTGCGGCTGAACGGGTTCGGCAGCCGCATGTACTTCGGCCTGACGGCCCTGCTGTTGTTCGTGCTGGCGCTGGGCCTGGGTGCCGCATCGCTTTGGCAGTGGGCGCCGGACATGGTTCGCGTGCGCTTCCAGCCGCAGGTGCTGGCCCTGCTCGATATCGCGCGCGGCGCGCCCATCCTCGCAGGCGTCACCCTGGTGTTCGCCGTGCTGCTGTGGAAGGCCGTGGACCGCAGCCGTCCGGAAGGCGGTCTGCTGACCCTGGCCGCCTTCGTCACCGCACTCGTCGTGCCCGCCGCCCTGCTCACCGCGCCCTCGCTGGACCCGGTCATGAGCCCCCGCGCCCAGGCCGAGCTGATGGGCGAGTACATCCGCAAGGGGTACCACCCGGTGAGCTACAAGGTGTACTCCGGCACCTACACCTACTACGCGGGCTCCAACATCGAGGAACTTTCCGACGAGGACTCGCTGCGCGCCGCCATGGCGGTGTTTCCGCAACTGGTGGTGGCCATGCGCGCCGACCGCTTCGCGGAATGGACCGACAAGCCCGCCGACCTGCACGAGGTGCACCGCCAGTGGATCGTGGACCGCGAATACGTGCTGGCGGAGCGTTCCGCCCCCGTGCAGCCCGCAACACCCGAGAACACGGCGATGCCCGCCCCCGATGGCGATGGAGCCGCACCCTCCGTTTCCGGCGAACAGGCCCCGGCGCCCGATGCACCGGCCCTGCCGCAGCCCGCACCCGGCAACGCCGGGGACGGCGC
>NZ_VRYY01000146.1 GCF_015731765.1 Nitratidesulfovibrio oxamicus | reverse complement strand
GCTGCGTGCCCGGCCCGGTCAGGCGGGGCCGGTTGGTGAGGGGGCGGCGCCCGCCCTCCCGCCTGCCGTACCGCCTGCCGTACCGCCTGCCGTACCGCCTGCCGTACCGCCTGCCGTACCGCCTGCCGTACCGCCTGAAAGAACGGCCGCATCGCCTGCTGCATTGCCCGCCAGCTCCGTGACCAATGCCGTCACAGGGGCTGGTGCCGGGTCCGGTCTCGGGCCTGACGTGGGGCCGGACGTCGCGTCAGCCTCCGTACCGCCACATCAGGTGCCCGCCGTGGTGCCCTCCATGGAACCGCCCATAACGTCCGGCATGACGCCCGCTATCCAGTCCGGCATGCCGGGTGCGGCGCAGGCCGCGTACCCTGTCGATGCACGGGCAATGTCCGCTGCGGTGCCGCCAGCGGCGGGGGCGGTCCCGCACGGCCCGAACGGGGCAGTTTCCCGTGCTGTCGGGTCCGTTTCCGGGGTGGATGCGGGCGATGGCCCGGTGGACCTCGTAACCGCGCAACCCGTGCCGCGCCCCGTCGCCTTTCTGCCCCCTGCCGGGCACCCCCCCTCGGAAAACCTGCTGGACCGCATGGACGTCTACGCCCTGTCGCCGGATGCGGCCAAGCTGGCCCTGCCCCGCATGGTTCCACTGGTGATGGTGGAGCGGGTGCGCGCGGGCAGGCTGCCCATGCCCGCCTGGGACGGAATCATCGCGCGGGCCAGCCGCCTGAGCGGGCTGGAGGAGCGGCTCATCGCCGCCGTGGTCCGGGCGGAATCGGGGTTCAACGTGGGGGCCGTGTCCCCCAAGGGCGCGCGCGGGCCCATGCAGATCATGCCCGCCACCGGGCAGGAACTGGGGCTGGAGGATCCCTTCGATCCGCAGGCCAACGTGGAGGCGGGCAGCCGCTACCTGCGCCAGCAACTGGACCGCTTCGGCTCGCTGGAACTGGCCCTTGCCGCATACAACGCGGGCCCCGGCAACGTGGAACGCTTCGGCGGGGTGCCGCCGTTTGCCGAAACCAGGGCGTTCGTGAACAGGGTGTTGTCCGGGCTGGATTGATGGGCGGGCGTGGGGCATCCGGAAAAGGCAGGGGGCGTCGCGCGGTGGAAGCGCCAAAAGAAAAAGGCTTCAGCTGTTAAACTGAAGCCTTGAATTCGTGGTGCCGAGGGAGAGAATTGAACTCCCGACACGGGGATTTTCAGTCCCCTGCTCTACCAACTGAGCTACCTCGGCGTCGCGGAGAACCTGAATAGGCAAAATGACCGGGCTTGGCAAGCACTTTTTGTCGCAAGGATGATTTTTTTGCCGGTCAGGGAGCAGGGGACTGAAAATCCCCGGTTCTGCATCCCGGTGCTGGCCCGGTTACGGGCGGCAGGGCAGGCGTACGCATCTCGTGTCGTCCCTCACTCGTCTGCCGTCTCTTCCGCCCATCGCCTTGCCGTCCTACAGCAGCATGCGCTTGGCCTGGCGCATGGCGTTGCGGCAATCGCACACGAAGCGGAAGGCCGCCCGGTGCCTTGGGGTGGCGTCGCGCGGCAGCACGCCCGCTTCGGCCCAGGCGAACAGTTCGTCCATGGGCGCGGCCACGCTGAACCAGAAGCCCTGTTCCATGGGCACCGGGCTGTGCGCGTAGTGGCCGAACAGGATGCGGTCGTCCACGATGATGCACGGCGCGCAGGGCAGGGCGTGGGTTTCGTACACCTCCACCAGCCCTTCGTGCCGGGCGGCCAGCCGCACGATGAAATCGCGCGAGGCGGCGAATTCGTGCTCCATCTGCACCGCCGTCAGGTCCGGGCGCAGGGCGTGCAGGAATTCGTCCACCCAGTTCCGGCGCGACGCAAGCGGCACGGTGATCATCTGCAAGCGGCGGAAGGTGGGCTGGGTCAGCGCGGTACGCAGTGCATCGGCCAGCGCGGGCATGCGCCCGAATTCGGCGTACAGGGCCATATGCAGCACGATGCGTTGGCGGGCTTCCGCCAGTACCTGCGGCAGGCTTGCGGTATGCAGGCCGACGTACATGGGGGGTTACTCCTCGTAGATCATCCGGCGGGTCATGCCGCCGTCCACCAGCCAGTTCTGCCCGGTGACGAACCCGGCGTCATCCCCGGCCAGAAAGGCCACCAGCGCGGCCACGTCGCGCACGTCGCCCACGCGCCCCACGGGGTGCTGCGCGCGGTCGGCTTCCGTATGCACCGGTGTTTCGCGGCGGGCCGCCTTGCGCAGATGGCGCACCTCTATCCAGCCCGGCGAGATGCAGTTCACCCGCACCTCCGGGCCAAGGCTGACGGCCAGCGCGTGCGTCAGGGCCACCAGCCCGCCCTTGGACGCGGCGTAGGCCTCGGTATGCGGTTCCGACTGTACGGCGCGGGTGGAGGCGATGTTCACCACCGCCCCGTGCGCGGCCCGCAGGTGGGGCACGGCGGCGCGCACCATGCGCATGGGGCCGGTCAGGTTCACGTCCAGCATGCGCTGCCATCGGTCCATGTCCATGGCTGCCACGTCGGCGGGGCCGGTGTGGGGATTGGCGATGCCCGCGTTGTTCACCAGCAGGTGCAGCCCGCCGAAACGGGCCACCGCGGCGGCCACGCAGCGGTCCGCGTCGGCCTGGTCGGCCACGCTGCCGTGCAGGGCCAGCAGGGGAAAGGTTGGGGAATGGGGCTCAGCAGAGGCATCCGGATGCGCGGGTAACGAGGCGTCGTTGTCGGCAACCGGTTCGGGGACCAGTTCGGCGGACAATGCCCCGGTCAGTTCGGCCAGCGCCTCGGCGTCGGCATCCATGGCGGCCACGCGCATGCCGCAGTCCAGCAGGTGTTCCACGATGCCCCGGCCAATGCCCTGCGCGCCGCCGGTGACCAGAGCCACGCGGCCCGCTGGCGGATGGGCTGCGAAGAGGGGACGGGCGGGGCCAGGGGAATCGGCGTTGGGGGACGAGGCGTGGTGTTCCATGGGGGTCCTGCGGCGGGAACTGGCGCGGCCGTGGGATGGGTTCTTCTGTCTTGCCGCGACGCGCCACCGGCGCTCGGCCAGTCTAGCCCGCCTGCACCGTCGTGGCAACCGGGCGGCCCGCTGCCATCAGTCGCCACCAGCCCCCGGCACCACCAGTTACCACCAATGCCTGGGGTAGCGCCGCCCGCGCGGGATGTTGTTCACCAGCAGGGCCACCACCAGCAGGGCGGCGGCCCCGGCGGCCACGGGCATCACGGCGTACTTGTAGCCCAGCGCCTGGATCTGCGGGCTGCCGGTGACGGCGATGAGGGCGGTGGCCCCGCCCGGCGGGTGCAGGGTGTCGGTAAGGTGCATCAGGGCGATGGCGGCGGCCACGGCCACGGCAGGGGCCAGCCACGCGGTGGAGAGGGTCAGCACCTCTGCGCCCGACATTCCGGCCAGGCCCGGCACGCCCAGGTTGCGCGCCACGAACACCCCCACCAGCGCGGACAGCACATGCCCGCCCAGCAGGTTGCGCGGCTGTGAAAAGGGCGCGCCCGGCGCGCCGTAGGCCAGCACCGCCGAGGCCCCGAACGAGCCGATGAGCACGAAGCCGTCGCCCGGAGAAGCCACCCGGTCGCACAGCCACGCCACCACGCCGATGCCGCACAGCGCGCTGATGAACGACCACAGGGTTTCGGAAACATCAGGCTTGGGCAGCAGGCCCAGCAGGCCGGGGCGGCAGTTGTCGCGGCCGCAGCCGCACATCTTGCGAAAATAGTCCATGGTGTGGTCGCAGGCAGAAGGGTGTGGGGATGGGCGGCGCCGCAGGACGAAACGCCGCACCCGGAAGCGTGCAGGCTACCCCGAGTCCGCTGCGCCCGCCGTGATCAGGGTCACATTCCAGAATGGGAGGGTGGGTGGCGTTGTATCATGCTGCAATTGCAACGGTGTTGTCATTCCGTTTGACCGCGCTCCGGTCAATCCCCGACAATCTTCCGGAAACCCGTCGGTAACCTGTCGCAATGGTGCGTCTTTCATCGCACCGTGGCGAGAGTCGAATTTTCCACAGTAATGATCAACATGTGGAAAACCTTGCATAATGCTGGGATGAAAGGAAATAAAAAAATATTCTTGCCAACCCCATACGCGCGGGCTATGGGCGAATCCTGCAAATGCATCGGGCGTCGCGTTCCTGTTCCGGGGCCGCGCGCACCGCACGCCACGATACCAAGGAGCCCACCGCATGACCCGCAAGGACCGTACCGAAGGCATCTACAGCCGCCGCGAAGTGCTCGACGAGAGCGAACGCAGGCAATACTACCTCATCCAGCTGAAAGACCTGCTTTCCTACGCCTACCGTTATTCCGAGGACGTGAAGAAGCGCTTCGACCGCGCCCAGTTCAACGTGGAGAAGTTCAAGACTCTCACGGACCTCAAGCACATTCCCATTCTCAAGAAGAAGGAACTCATCTTCCTCCAGTCCATGGGGCCGCGCCTTGGCGGGCTTTTGACCAAGGACCTTGGCGAGCTGAAGCGCGTGTTCCTGTCGCCCGGCCCCATCTTCGACCCCGAAGACCGCGCCGACGACTACTGGGGCTACACCGAGGCCTTCTATTCCGTGGGCTTTCGCCCCGGTGACGTGGCCCAGATCACCTTCAACTACCACCTCGCCCCGGCGGGCCTGATGTTCGAGGAACCCCTGCGCAACCTTGGCTGCGCCGTGGTGCCCGCCGGTCCCGGCAACGCGGCCACGCAACTCGAGATCATGTCCAAGCTGCGCGTGTCGGGCTACGTGGGCACGCCCAGCTACCTCTTGCACCTTGCCCAGAAGGCCGAGGAAAAGGGCATGAACCTGCGCAAGGACCTGTTCCTTGAAGTGGGCTTCGTGACCGGCGAAAAATTCTCCGAAAAGCTGCGCGCGCAGCTCGAGAAGAAGTTCGACCTGATCATGCGCCAGGGCTACGGCACGGCGGACGTGGGCTGCATCGGCTACGAGTGCTTCCACAAGACCGGCCTGCACATCGCCAACCGCTGCTACGTCGAAATCTGCCATCCGGACACCGGCATTCCGCTGAAGGACGGCGAAGTGGGCGAAATCGTGGTCACGGCCTTCAACAAGACCTACCCGCTGATCCGCCTGGCCACCGGCGACCTGTCGTACATCGACCGTTCGCCCTGCCCCTGCGGCCGCACCAGCCCGCGCCTTGGCTCCATCGTGGGCCGCGTGGACACCACCGCGCGCATCAAGGGCATGTTCGTGTACCCGCACCAGGTGGAACAGGTCATGTCGCGCTTCGAGGAAATCAAGCGCTGGCAGATCGAGGTCACCAACCCCGGCGGCATCGACGAGATGACACTGTTCATCGAGGCCAGCAACTTCAAGCGCGAGGACGAACTGCTCCACCAGTTCCGCGAGAAGATCAAGCTGCGCCCGGAACTGAAGATCCTTGCACCCGGCACCCTGCCCCCGCAGATCCGTCCCATCGAGGACAAGCGGGTATGGGACTAGCCGGAACCCGGCATATCAGCGGACGCGGGGCGGGAATCTTCCTGCCCTGCGTGCCGCTGCTTCTGCTCGTGCTGCTTGCGGGCGGCTGCGCCGTGGCGCGGCCGTCCGACAGCGGCGGCACGGTGCGTGCGCCCATTGCCGCACCGGCGAG
>NZ_VRYY01000145.1 GCF_015731765.1 Nitratidesulfovibrio oxamicus | reverse complement strand
GCAGTTCGTCCATGGCGTCCGCTGGCTGGGGCGCGGTGACGGCGGGCACTCCGGGCCGTAGCGCACCGGCCTTGTCGGCGGCGATGGCGGCAATGGTGGGGCCCAGCACGCTTTGATGGTCCAGCCCGATGGGCGTCACGCAGACCACGTCGGCGGCCACGGCGGTGGTGGCGTCGTGCGCACCGCCAAGGCCCGCCTCCAGTACGGCAAGCTGCACGCCCGCCTCACGGAAGGCCAGCAGGCCGAGCACGGTGAGGAACTCGAAATAGGTAAGGGAATCGCCGCCCGCCGCCATGACCCGATTGGCCAAGGCAGGCCACTGGTCGGCAGACAACATGTCCTCGTCGATGCGGATGCGTTCACGCGGGGTGACGAAGTGTGGCGAGGTGTACAGGCCGGTGCGCAGCCCGTGCGCCGTGCCGATGGCGGCGAGAAACGTGGACGTGGACCCCTTGCCGTTGGTGCCCACCACCTGGGCCACGGTGAACGGCGGCGCGGCAAGGGACAACGCGTCCAGCACGCGCTCCATGCGGCCAAGGCCAAGGTCCATGTGGAACATGCCCAGCCTGTCCAGGTGGGCTTGCACGTCGTCATACGTGGCGAAGGGAGATGCGGCGGAAACGTTTGTCATGGTGAACGTGCCTGTAGAAGGAGCGGAAGCGCGCCCGGCAGCCGTACATGCGGAAGGGGCGCATCTCCTCCGGTAGGACGCCGGACGGGGCGCGTCAAGCAGGGGAGGGGATTGCATGCGGAAGGTGGAGGCGATGCGGGGGCGGCAGGGGGACGGTTGAAGCGGGGCGGGAGGCACCCCCCCGAATGGGCAGGGGCGGGCGTGGGTGCCGGAGCGAATGCCGACAAGGCTTGCGCGGTGGTTGGTGCGGATACGTTGAGCCAGAGTGGTTGGTGCGGACGGATTGCCCGGACGCTTTGCGTTGGGGCGCCACGGGTGGCGAGCGGCGACCGGTATGCTGGTGGTGCGTTGATGCTGCGACGATGGGGGGGCGGGGAGTGCGGCGAATGTGCGGCGGACAGGAGGCGGATACTCGGTGCGGCTGCCTTGCGGTCCGTATTCCGGCGTCCCCTCGATTCGGTTCCGGCCTGCCCCCCCCCAAAAAAAACACCACCGCCCTTACGTAAACACCGTGTTGCCCCGCCGTTGTCCACAGTCGCCCACCGTTGCCCCACCCTTGCCCTTGACCGGCGGCAGCGGCTCGGCTAGAAAAATCCCCTCTCGTCACGCGCCCGTAGCTCAGGTGGATAGAGCAGGAGCCTTCTAAGCTCTTGGCCGGGGGTTCGAATCCTCCCGGGCGCGCCAAAATAAAATCAAATGGTTGGCTGATAAAAAGAATGTTCTCGAATAGAGTTGGAAAAACTTTTCCAACCCTATTTCCAACCTTGGGGATGTGAATAGAAATATGTGAGTTGTCGCCATAGTTGAGAAATTTCGTCATGTCAGTTGAGAATGGTCGGTTCTCAAGTTGGGTGACAGGCATTGTGGTTGCTACGCGCGGGCGCGTGGGTGGGGCTTGGGCAGGGTTGCCCTGGCCCCTTTTCGTTGTGTATGTATTGGCAAGTATATCCAATGCGCAACGGGGAGGAGCCATGTCCGCTGTGTCTGCCGTATTCACTTTGTTGGCCGGGGCGGCGATGTTTGCCGCGCTGGTGGGACTATTCAAGCCTGCGTGGGTCATGCGGTGGGGCAAGCCCACGCGCGTGAAGGCGTTTCTGATGTATTTCGTATTGATGGCCGTGCTGTCGATGGGCATGGATGCTCCGCCGCAGCCGTCGCCTATCCCGGCATCGTCGCATAGCGTTGCATCCGCCCCCGTATCTTCGGCACCGGGCAGTGTTGTGGCGGCGCTACCTGCTCCTGTGCCGTACATGTTGGTGTCGTCAGAGGACATGTCCGGCGGATCCCGCAAGCGCTGGCGGTATCGCATCGTGCCTGCGGATGCCGACCAGTCCGAGCTTTCGCGGCAGAACATGGCAGCCACGGTCGTTGCGGCGGCCAAGTACTACACCGAGACGGGCGGGGCTGCCCTTGTCCAGGTCATTCTGGAATCGCAGGCCGACCGGCGGCCACATGCCGCAACCCAGCTTGCCACGGCGGAGTATTCGCCGGACGGCAAGGGCGCTGGCAACGAGACTGGCAAGGTCTGGCGCGTGACGGCGGGCAAGCGCGGTACCACGACGCAGGAGCGCGAGATGGCCAGCCTGTGGGGCGAGTTGCGCGGCCACTACCAGAAGGACGGCCTGACCGATGAAGATGCACTGCGCGCCGCCATTGCCAAGCGCATGGAGATTTCCCCCGGCGAGGTCAAGTTGCCGCGCATCCTCCAGGAAGAGGTGCCCCTTTCGCCGGACCAGCTTGCGGCAGTCCCATCCACCGGTCCCGCGCGGTAGTTTTCACTCCCCATCCATTCGCCCGGCAGCCCCCGGCAGGTTCTCCCCTGCCGGGGGCTTTGCGTTCTACTCCATGGTCAGCGCGTCGCGGTGGGCCGCTGCGATGCGGTCGGCGGCGATACGGTGGTATTCGGGCGACAGCTCGACGCCGAGGAACCTCCTCCCGGTGGCCATGCAGGCCATACCGGTGGTGCCGCCCCCGGTAAACGGGTCGAGCACAAGGCCGCCGGGCTGCGTCACGGCCAGCAGGTCGCGCAGCAGGGCCACGGGCTTGCCGGTCAGGTGGACCTTCTCTGCCGGGTTCACGCTGTGCCGCAAGACGCCCGGCAGGCAGTTGCGTGTGGCCGGGTTGGCCTTGCGCTTCACCGCGTAGACGAGGAATTCGGCGTCACGTCGAAACTCGCCCAACAGCGGACGGGCGGACGGCTTGTGCCAGACCACCAGCCCGCGCCACAGCCATCCGGCGGCCTGCACCGCGTCGGTGGTGGATGGCAGTTGCCGCCAGTCCGTGAAGACCAGCAACGGCGCACCATCGCGGGCCATGCGCCAGCATTCGGTCAGCCATAGTGTGGCCCACGTGGTGAAGCTGCGTTGATCCTTGTTGTCGCCCAGCATGGCCGGGTAACTGAGCTTTGTGCTGCCATGCTGATACTTGGTCGCCGGATCGGCCTGCCGGGCCGTCAGGGTCATCCCGCCGCTGGAATACGGCGGGTCGGTGACCACGGCATCCACGCTTTCGCCGGGCAGCCCCCGCAGCACGGTAAGGGCATCGCCCTGAATGATGGTGGCCACGTCGCCAATGCGTTCAATCGGTCGGTCCATGCGAAGTCTCCTTCGAGGCTCGCTGGCCTTCCGTGCCGGGGGTCGTGCCCCTCACGTGGTTCATGCACCCGCAGCGCGGGCATTTGATGGTGAGGTCGATGGCCTCTCCCTTGGCCAGCAGGCGGCGGCAGTTGCCGCAGCGTACTTCCCGTTGCGTGTGTCCCGTCATGACGTGCCTGGTGGTGATGGCCATTCGTGCCTGCTACAACCGTGGCCCCTTGCCCTTCGGGACAGGGGACCATGGAGCAGCGGAACGAACCGGCGGGCTGCTACCCTCCGGGGGCCGTGGTCCGGCGTGCTCGCGCCGGTCCAGTGGGGGCGCGCCAACGCCCCCGCCTGTTCCTCTCGGCTTCGTGCCCGGTCGCGCCGCCTCTTGCAGTTGACGCGACCGGGCCTTTCCTTCCCGTCCCTCTTCGATTGTCAGTGAGCATGCCCGGCGCGCCGGGCAACCACACTACGTGGGATAGCTGACCACGATGGCCAACACGGCGGCCACCGGGTCTGCGTCGGCCTGCGCGGCCAGCAGGGCCTGCTCCAGCTCCACGCGGCGGGCGGTCAGCATGTCCACCAGATATTCCAGCCCTTGCGGGTCCGTGACGGCCATCAGGGCCGATCCCACGGCCACGCCGGTGGCGGTTGCCTCCGCCCCGGCCAGCACGCCTGCGAGGGCCGTGTCGTATCCGGCGCGAATCTCGCGCGCCTTGGCGGTGGCCACCTCTTCCAGCGCGCGCTCCGGCGCCACAGCCACGGGGCGACCGTCGGAGCCGACCTGTATGATCATGCTGGCCTGTGCCGCGTGCAGGTAGGCATATTCAGCGTCCGTCAGCGGAATTGCGTCGTCGGGAATCTGGTGGAGTCCATCAAGAAGGAAGCCCTGCTCAACATGGTAATATTGCATGTCATTCCCCCTTACCGGCCTATGCCGAACACGTAGAAATAGCTGGAGCTGTCGCCAAAGGCTGCCCCCTCGCGAAAAATGACACCGGTAACATCGGCCTGCGCCGTTATCTGGGACGACGTGCCAAGGTCGGCGGGTGTTATCCACGCGCCATAGCACTCGTTGGGAAATGCGACGGGCCACAGGCGGCGGGTGCTGACGTTGGGGCTTTCCTGGACCTTCATCCGTTGTTCGATCACACCATCGGGCCGACGCCAAGCTGCACCCGGCACCAGGGTTACCCAATCGCTCCGGTCCACCTTTCCCGCCAGCGTGGCGGCCAGCGCGGCAATGTCCACCTCGCCTGCGTTGCTCACGGTGTCGAACGCCTTGATGCAGGGCAGCCAACTGACCGATGGCGGTCGCATGCGCCCGGTGGTCACGGAGAGTTGCGTGGTGGGGCTGCTGCTGTTTGCCGTGGAAGACTGGACCTGCTGTTGTCCATCAAGACTCCCCAGGTTCAGGCGCAAGCCCGCACCCGGCGTGCCGCCTTCGTAGAGCACGCCCCCGGTGATGCTCGAAGCATCCTGCCACGCACCAACGGCGCGCCCCCCGCTGGGGTCCGCCCCACGCACGAAATCGCGCAGCCGGGGGCATCGGAACGTCGTCGCCCCGTCACCGCTGGAAAACGCCCCCACCGACGATTGCACCGCCGCCTGTGCCTGCCACGCCGCCTCGGTAATGATGTTGCCGCTGGCCTGCGCCATGGCCCACAGTTGCGGGTACGCCGCGCGCAGCAGCAGCGGCCCGTCGTTGATGGCCAGCGAGCCCGCCGGGGGCTGCGTGCCCGGCCACCAGAAGGTCATGCCGATGGGCATGCCGCCCACCCGCCCCAGCGCATCGGCCAGTTGCTTCGGCGTCACGTAGTCTTCGGTGTCCGCGCCCTCGGCGGCCTCCTCGTCCGTGGCCCTGCGCACGAAGCCCGGCGTTTCCTCCGTGGCATAGGCATGCCCATGGGTGGCCAGTGCCATCGCAAGCGCATCCAGCCGCCCGGCGTGCGCGTCGGCAGCCGCATCATGCCCCTCCACCACCTGCGTCACGTACTGGCGCACGTACTGCTGGGTGGCCATGGCCGCGCTGGCGATGGTCAGGGTCACGGCGGCGGAGTTGGTCAGCGGCAGGCGGATGCGTTCGGTCACTTCCACCGCCGTGCCCTCGGCGATGAGCGGCTTGTAGGTTTCCGCGTGCGGCCCCACGGCCACCATGTCGCCCGCCTCGTCGAACAGGCCCCATTCGCGGATGAAGAACCCGCCCACGTTGAAGGGCAGCACCACGTCGGCCACCACCTCGGTGGGGGCGTCGGGGTTGACCATGACGGCGTTGACGTTGCCGCGCCACTTCTCTGCCGCAAGGCCGGTCCAGCTGGGCGCGGGCGCGGGCACGCTGCCCCCGCCGTCGCCCACGGCAATCTGCCGCAGCACCAGGGGCGCG
>NZ_VRYY01000154.1 GCF_015731765.1 Nitratidesulfovibrio oxamicus | reverse complement strand
CGAGGTGTACCCAGGAAAACTTTCCACCTTTTTCTGGGTGAAGTTTGTTTTCGGTTTAACCACCGGAGTGAGGACTTGTTCCCCATACTTTTAAAGGCATTGAAGACAAGTCCAGCAAGAGATTTTATAACGGATTAGTCCGTTTTGGTTAGGTATTACCATTGATTTTTAATGCCAACAACACTGTTGGAGCTCTGGCCATTCAACGAAAACGTAACGTGCGAAGAAGCATGTGCCGCCGGGCGTTGACGGTGGCACATGCGTCGCAACGGGGGTGTGGGCAAGGGAACCCGAGTGTTGAAGGAACTGCGGGAGATTGGCGCACATCGCATTCCCGCCGCCAGATCACCCGAAGGCGCTTTGGCCGAGTGAAGCTGCCGCCGAAGGGACGCCGCGCATGAAAACCTGGGGGGACCAGGGGGGCAGCGCCCCCCGGAGCGCGGGGATGCAAGGGGCCATCGCTCAATGGCCCCTTGCCCGCCGGAGGCATAACGAGATCGCGCGTGGTCAAAAGGGTACGACTGTCTACGTAGAAGCCGTATCAAAAAGGGCACACGCCCTTCCCCCCTCATTCCCCCTTCTTCTTCCAGTACGGATTCTGGGTATCCTCGAACGCGGCCAAGGCCGCCGTGGCCCCGCTGCCCACCGCCGTGACGATCTGGCGCACGCCGCCGGTCACGTCGCCCGCCGCGTAGATGCGCGGGATGTTGGTGCGCATGTGGCGGTCCACCTTGATGGAGCCGTCCTTTTCCAGCACAACGCCAAGCTCCGCCGCCTGTTCGGAATTGGGGATGTGCCCGATGGCCACGAACACCCCGTCGAACGGCAACTCGCTGACTGCATCGGTCTTCACGTTGCGCACGCGGATACCGCGCACCACGCCGGTATCCGGCTCTGCCGGGGCCGTTCCGGGGGCAGCATCCTTTCCGTCCTTTCCTTCCTTGCCGTCCCCTCCGTCGCCTTCGCGCACGGGGGCCACGGTGTCGCCCAGTATCTCTTCCACCACGGTATCCCAGATCACGGCGATGCCTTCGCGCTCCAGCGAATCCTGCAGGGCCTTCTCGGCCCGGAAGCTGTCGCGCCGATGGATGATGGACACGTCCGCGCCCAGGTTCTTCAGGTGCAGCGCGTCGGTCAGCGCGGAATTGCCCCCGCCGATCATGGCCACCCGCTTGCCCCGGTACATGAACCCGTCGCACGAGGCGCAGTACGACACGCCCCGCCCGTAGAAGCGGCCCTCGCCCGGCGCATCCAGCTTGCGCCACTGCGCCCCGGTGGCGAACACCAGCGCCTTGCACAGGTACACGGCGCGGTTGGTGTACACCTCGATGAGCTTGCCGATCTTCACCTCGTGCACCGTTTCGCCTTCGCGCACGGTGGCGTACTGGCGGGCATGGGCGGAAAGCACCTCCACCAGCTTCAGCCCGGCGATGTCGGTGAAGCCGGGGTAGTTTTCCACCACCGGGGTCACGGTCACCTGGCCCCCCACCACTGACTTGTCCAGCACCACGGTCTTCATGCCGCTGCGCTCGCCGTAGATGGCGGCGGAAAGGCCCGCCGGGCCAGCGCCCAGCACCACCATGTCGGTTTCCACCACGTCCAGCCCCTCGGGTTCCATGCCGTGGGCCCCGTGGGCATGATCATGCCCTTCGTGACCGGGTTCCATGCCGTGCTCGCGCATCAGCTCGTCCGCGTTCTTCAGGGTGACCAGTTCCAGCACGAAGCGTTCTTCAGGCATCAGGCCGATGGCCTTGTGCGCGTCGTCGTACTGGGTGTGCGGCACGGAGCCCACGCCGTACTTCTTGGACAGGTCCGGAAATTCGTCGGAATTGACGCATTCCGCCTCCACCAGGCCGGGCCGCTCGATGGCGCACTTGGCCGCGTGCATGAACTGGCCGGGGCAGTACGGGCACCCCGGAGAGGAAAACACCCGGGGCCTGCGCGGTTCCTGCAACTGCGACAGGATGCGCCGCGAGGTTTCCGTAAGGCCCGACTGGCGCAGCGACACCAGAAAGATGGATTCCACCAGCGCCCGGCCTTCCTCGCCCAGCGGGGCTCCGGTGAAGCGGATGCGGTAATCCAGCTTTGGGTCCGCTTCCCCCGTGCCCACGAACAGGGTGGGCGACAGGGTCACGTCGCGCCGTCTGGCTTCTTCGGAATCCAGCGCGTGGTGGTGCATGGAAATCTTGTCGATGATCAACGACAGGTCTTCGGCAAAGCGGCGGGTGTAGCCGTTGAAGGCGTTCTTTTCGTCTCCGTCGGTGAACACGTCGAGCACCACGGGGTTCGGCAGCTTGGCGAACAGCTGGGTAAGCTGCTTGCGCCCGTCCTCGGGGATGAACCAGTCGCGACCTGCGGCATCCTTGCCGCGAGAGTTGGATACGCTGAGCTTCATGGTGTGGCTCCTTGGGTGCTGCGTTGGGGGTGCGCGGGGTCCGGCAGGCTTCCGACCGACATCAGAGGCGCATCAGGATTCGAGCCGGGTTTGAGCCGGGGCGCATGCTGAATGCCGGATGCTGCCGGTACCATAGCATGGTGTAGCCATGCGGAACAACACAGGCAAGCGGCAAGAAGACGCGCGGGTGGTTCTTTTGGACCGTCCGCCGCGCCCGATGGCGCGGGACAGTGCCCGGCCCTTGCGTTTCGCGCGGGTTGACGGCAAAGAGGGGGCAACATTCCCCGTCAGGAGACACCCATGAGCAATCCCGTCATTCTGCTGGAAACCTCTTCCGGCGATATCCTCATCGAACTGGATGCCGAAAAGGCCCCCGCCACCGTGGCAAACTTTTTGAGCTACGTGGATTCGGGCTTCTACAAGAACACCATCTTCCACCGGGTCATCAAGGACTTCATGATCCAGGGCGGCGGCCTTTCCGTGCGCATGGAAGAAAAGCCCACCAACGCCCCGGTGCGCAACGAGGCGAACAACGGCCTCAAGAACCTGCGCGGCACCATCGCCATGGCCCGCACGGCGGACCCGCACAGCGCGGCGGCCCAGTTCTTCATCAACACCGTGGACAACGTTGACCTCGACCACACCGAGGAAACGAACGAAGGCTGGGGCTACTGCGTGTTCGGCCAGGTCATCGAAGGCATGGACACCGTGGACAAGATCCAGAAGCTGAAGACCAAGCCCCAGGGCATCCACACCGACGCCCCGGCGGACATGGTGGTCATCACCGGCGTGAGCCGCTTCGAATAGCCGCGCCACCCCATATGCTCCGCAGGGGGGAGGGAACGCCATGCGGCGTTCCCTCCCTTTTTCGTTCCGGAGGGGCACGGCGTACGGCATGCCTTTGACAGTACTGCCGGACTGCTGCACCATGCTGGCAGACTGCGAAAACTCCATCCGACAGCCGACAGCCAGAAGGATGCCCCATGCCCACAAACACCGCGCCACCAAAGGGTACGTCCGACGACCATTCAATGACTGTCACCCCACCGACCGGCCCGACTCCGCTGACCGGCCCGACCGCTCCGGGTGAACATCGGGAATCGGAACACGCCGGAATCGCCCGTTCGGACGCAGCTCCCGCGCCCCACCCATCGCCCAAACGGGGCGCCGTGCTCGTCACCGGGGCCACGGGTTACGTGGGCGGTCGTCTGGCCCCCCTGCTGCTGGAACGCGGCTGGAACGTCCGCGCGCTGGCGCGCAACCCGGCCAAGCTGGCGGGACGCCCGTGGGCGGGCCACCCCGGATGCACCATCGTGCGCGGCGACATGCTGGACGAGCCGTCCCTCCGCGAGGCCCTGCGCGGCTGCGACGCCGCGTTCTACCTGGTGCATTCCATGAACCCCGCCGTGGCCGCCTTTGCCGATGCCGACCGCAAGGCCGCCTACTGCATGGTGCGCGCCCTGCAAGCCCTGCGCGACACGCAGAGCGGGCTGCCCAGGGTCATCTACCTCAGCGGCCTGCTGCCTCCGGAAACGGGCGTGGAAGGGCACGGCCCCAGTCGCATTTCCGAGCATCTGCGCTCCCGCGCCGAGGTAGGCGAGATACTGGCCCTGTCCGACGCGCCGCTCACCGTGCTGCGCGCGGCGCAGATCATCGGCTCCGGCAGCGCCTCGTTCGAGATCATCCGCTACCTGGTGGACCGCCTGCCGGTCATGATCACCCCGCGCTGGGTCCACATGCAGTGCCAGCCCATAGCCATCAGCAACGTGCTGGAATACCTTGCGGGTTGTCTGGACCACCCCGAAACGGCGGGACAGGCCTACGACATCGGCGGCCCGGACGTGCTGAGCTACCGGGAACTGTTCGACATCTACGCGCGCGAGGCGGGCCTGCGCAGGCGGCTGATCATCCCCGTGCCGCTGCTGACGCCGGAACTTTCCGCCCACTGGCTGCAACTGGTCACACCGGTGCCGGTGGCGCTGGCGCGCCCGCTCATCCACGGGTTGCGGCAGCGCGTGGTGTGCGGCGAAACGCGCATCCGCGACATCATTCCGCAGGATCTGCTGCCCTGCGCCGAGGCCATCCGCCGTGCCCTGGACCGGCTGCGCACTCACGCCGTGCCCACCCGCTGGGCCGATGCGGGCAGCCCTGCCGTGCCGGAATGGGTGACCTGCGGCGATGCGGACTACGCGGGCGGGCACCTGCTGGGGGATGGCTGGGGAGTGCGGCTGGCGGCCACGCCCGAAGCCGTGTGGAAGCCGGTGGAGCGCATCGGCGGCGATACCGGCTGGTATCAGGATGACGCCCTGTGGCGGCTGCGCGGCCTGCTGGACACCCTGGCCGGGGGGCCGGGGCTGCGGCGCGGCAGGCGCGACCCGGAAACCCTGCGCACGGGAGATGCCCTGGACTTCTGGCGGGTGCTGGACGTGCAGCCGGGCAAGCGCCTGCTGCTGCTGGCGGAAATGAAGGTGCCCGGCGATGCCCTGCTGGAATTCGTGGTGCGCCCGGTGCCCGACGCAGAACATGGCGGCGATGCCGTGGCAACGTCCACGGGCGCCGCAGCCACGGAGTTGTGGATGCAGTCCTGGTTCCTGCCGCGCGGGCTGGCCGGGCTGGCCTACTGGCATGTCCTGCTTCCGGTGCATGGGCGCATCTTTCGGGGCATGCTGGCGGCCATCGCCACGGCCACGGGCGCGCCGGTGCTGCGGCCCCCCTTCCGCCTGCCCGCGCAGCGCAACCTTGCCTGCGCCCTGCCCGGCGTTCCACCCGCCAGATCCTCTTCGCCATCCTGACGGCCCGCTTGCCCGACGACCGGGAGCGTCGACCTGCTCCCCCCGCATGGCCGCCGCGCAGCGTTACGCGGGCAGCAGGCGCAAGCGCAGGCATGCCGCGCTACGCATGATGTTCCAAAAAAGCATGTATTATTTAAAACAAGTAACACGTTTACGCACATACGATGTCACCATTTCGCCTGACAATGGCGCTGCATGGTGCCCATCGCCATGTCATCGGAAATGACGATACCCGCCGTTCGCGTTCATATTTTCTTCCATCTTTACAGCATGTTTCACGCGAAACGCACATCAGTAACAATTGCCCGATCTTTGCCCGCAGTGTCTCGCCACACACACGCGTATCGGTCACTTGCCGCACCGGAAACGCCCCGCCACCCCCCTCGCCTGTATTGCCCAAGGCTGATGCCAAGTGCGGGCTGTCGAAGCAGCGCCCACAACCGGTGACCTTCCGATGGCTTTCCCATACCCACAACACAAAAGCGCGCCGCCCCCGCAGGGGACGACGCGCCGTGTGCGCATTTATATGCAGCGAAATCTAGATGTTGGGAAGCTTCTGCACATCCAGCGTGGCCAGGTCGCCCTCGCCGTCCAGATACGGGCGAATGGCGTCCATCTGACGGCGGAAGTCGGGCAGCAGCTTGCGGGCCACGGGTTCGGAGCGGGGGCTGATGTTCTTGGTGGGGTTGATGAACTTGCCGTCCTTCTTCAGGCGGAAGTCCAGATGCGGACCGGTGGCCCAGCCCGTGGCGCCCACGTAGCCGATGACGTCGCCCTGCTTCACCGTGGCGCCCTTGCGCACTCCGCGCGCGAAGCCGGAAAGGTGGCCGTAGTAGCTTTCGTACCCGTTGGCGTGGCGCAGGATGATCAGGTTGCCGTAGCCGTTGCCCCACCCGGCGGATGACACCACACCATTGCCCACGGCCTTGACCGGGGTGCCGGTGGGTGCGGCATAGTCCACGCCCTGATGGGGCCGCACGTCGCGGAAGATGGGGTGCTTGCGGGTCAAGGTGTACCCGCTGGAAATACGGGTGAACGACAGGGGCGCCTTGAGGAACGAGCGTCGCATGGATGCCCCTTCCGGGTTGTAGTACTGCGGGATGCCCAGGTCGTCGTGGAACAGGTAGGCGCGGTGGGTCTGGTCCTGATTGGTGAAGATGGCGGCCAGCACCCGGCCGTACCCCTTGAATTCCCCGTCTCGGAAACGTTTTTCCACCAGCACGGTGAAGCTGTCGCCCTCGCGGATGTCGCGGATGAAATCCACTTCCCAGCCAAATATGTCGGCCAGGCGAATGGCCAGGGTGGGCGATTCGCCCGCGTCGGCCACGGACTGGAACAGGTTGGAATCGATGACGCCCTCGACCCGGACCACGTCCATGTCATAGTGAATGGGTTCCACCCGGGCGGCAAAGGAATCGTCGGTCTTGCTGACTATGAGTTTCTGCGAATCGTCGATTTCGTATTCGAAGCGTTCCAGGCCGCCCACGCTGGCGTTTGCCACCACGGTGTACGGCTGCCCGGCGCGCAACCGGGCCAGCGAATACACCTTTTCGGACGCGGCCACCATGGTGTGCACATCCACGGAGGACAGCCATTCCTGCAGTATCTTGCCCGCCGTGTCGCCGGAGGAAACCACCCCCTGCACCACCTCGGGCTGGCCGTCGCCCTGCCCACCTTCGGTGCGCAGTTCTGGGGGCAGTTGCCCGGAAGGCGCGGTGGCGTTGCCGTCAGCCGCCGTGATGTCGGAGGGGGGGTCGGCATGCTGCTGTCCGCGCCGCAGCACGAATGGCGCGGCGACCAGCAGAAGGATGACCAACAGGACGATTCCGGAACGCTTGGCGGAAGGCAACTGCATGAAACCTCGTGCAACGGGGCAGACCCGAAAACCAGCCGGGCGGCGGCAACCGACCTGGCAGTCGGACCTGGCGCGCGGAAGATGTCGGTACGGTCTGCGCTTCGGTGATGGGGCGGCCCCGCGCCGCGCAGGCCCAGTCTGGCCCGGTCTGGCCCAGTTTGGCCCGGTCCGGAGAACAATGGGACCGGCAAGGGCTACGCGCCTGTGAAAGCCCAGACTGGCCGGAATCGGCCAAAACCGGGCGGGCCTGGGTTCGAGCCGTGGCGGCCCGGGGGAACACCCGAAGGGGTGCCTTGCCGCGATCTTGAAGCGAACGGCAATGGGTCGCGGCCTCGACGGGCCTGGGCAGGCGTCAACAGGCGGGCGGGTCCAACCGAAAAAGAACGGGCTAACCCTAGCCGTGCCGTGGGGAATTGTCCAGACGACCGACTGATTCTGCACATCGTTGCACAAACGGCCCCAGAGGCGCGAAACCGGACCGGGCCGAACCGGGATGCGGAATATTGCGCTCGCGGCCCCAGCGGGCAGCCTGGCGCGACAAAACCGACCTGCCCTCTCGCCCCGACCTTCACGCCGGTCACGTCGCGCTCACTTCCCCCTGCCCGCGCCAAGGCAGCGCCCTTCGAGCACTGCCCCGCACCTGTCAAACACAGCCGGTCCCGCCATTGGCGGCGTGGCGTTGCCTGATCTCGACGTCAGACTTCGCGGGCGAAAGCGCACGCCGCGATTCCCGGCGTGACAGCGGACCTGCATCAGCTACCCGGCTTGAAGACCGTCACAGTGCGCCGGTATGCCATTTTGCCGCCGCACCGCGTCCGGACCCACGCCCGGCCTTGTTCGGGATCGATGAATATGATAATGATGCGCACTTGGGCCACGGCAATCCGCCGCCTTCTTCCCTGCCGGTCCGCACCGCGTCCGCCCCCCTTCGGGAGTCGCTGCCGCGGCCCGGACCAGACAACGTCCGCCACGGCAATGTTCACGGACCCGGAAGTGACGACACGCGCCGTTACCCGTTTTCTGGGTCCGCGTTCCCCACACCCGCAATGCCCGGCCAGCCGGGTTCACACAGGACCAATCCGCCGCCCGTGTTGAAAAAAGCCCTGCGCCAACACCTTCAGCAGACCTGCCAGGAGCAGGATCTGCGCCAGTGGTACGACCCGCTGGCCATAACCCTGAGCACCAACGACAAGCGGCTGGAGGTCCAGTTTCCGCACTCGTTCTTTGCCCAGTGGTTTTCGGCCACGGCGCAGGTGACCTTTGAATCGCGGCTGCGCGAATTCCTGGGCGACGGCTACGTGCTGCGCTACTCATCGGGCAACGGCAACCCGCTCCAGGCGGCGCCGGCCCCAAAGGCTGCCCGCCAGCTGGACTACCCCTTTGGCGCGCGGTTCACCTTCGACACCTTCCTGAGCAACCGCAAGAACCAGTTCCCCGTGGCCTCGGCCAAGGAAGTGGCCCGCGACGGCCGCGACCCGCGCGACAGGGCGTACAACCCCTTCGTGGTGTGCGGCGGCAACGGCAACGGCAAGACGCACCTTCTTCGCGCCATCGCCAACGAACTGAGCCGCTCGCGCGATGAAAACGCCATATTCTGCGGTTCCGTGGACGAACTGGGCACCCGCTTCGAAGGCCTTTCCGCCACCGGCGTCGGGGCGGCGCAGGAACGACAGCAGGCCCGCAGCCGCCTGTGCGCCCACGAGGTGCTGGTGGTGGACGACCTGCAGCGCCTGCGCGACCAACCCTTTCTGCAGGACGAACTGACCTTTGCCTTCGACCACTTTCACGACAACGGCAAGCAGATGGTCTTTGCCTGTACCGGCAAGCTGGCCGACCTGGACTTTCTGCCGCCCAAGCTGCGTTCGCGCCTGGAATGGGGGCTGATCGTCGAACTGCGCGAACCGGACCTTGACGTGCGGCTGAAGTTCATCCAGCAGCAAAGCCGCTCGCGCAACATCCGGCTTTCAAAGGAACACGCCCTCACGCTGGCCCAGCGGTTCCGCGAATTCCGCCACCTGCAAGGCATCCTGGTCAAGGTTGGCGCCTACCGCCAGCTGATCAACCGCGACATCCAGGACCGCGAACTGGAACAGATACTGCGGCACACCGACAACGGCACGGGCAACAGCCTGACGCCGGACGCGATCATCGCCGCCACGGCGGAGCAGTTCGGAATCCCGGCCCGCGACGTTGTGGGGGACAAACGCCAGCAGCACATCGTGCAGGCCCGTCAGGTGGCCATGTTCCTGTGCCGCGAACTGCTGGGCAGTTCCTTTCCTGCCCTGGGCCGGGTGTTCGGCGGCAAGGACCACTCCACCGCCATGTACGCGGTACGAAAAATCAAGCAATTACAGCAAAGTGACAAAGATATGCAACTTTTGGTGACCGACCTCAAAAGAAAGTGCCTAACTCGGGCCGAATGAGCGCCCACCCCCTTTCGGCTGTTCCTTCGGTTCCCACGCGGTGCATTGTGATGTTCGCGGAAATTTCAATTCATTTCCTCAGGTTGAACTGGTTACGCACCTAGACACAGGCCCTGCTACTACAACAGGAGATCCAGATATGTTTCTGAGAATCCAGAAGGAAGATGTCATCGAAGGCCTGCAGAAGGCCGCCAGCATCATCCCCGCCAAGACGGGCGCGGCCTACCTGCGCTCCATCTGGCTGAAGGCCGAGAACGGTTCGCTCAGCGTACTGGCCACCGACTCGAACATCGAGTTCCGGGGCGCCTATGCCGCCGAGATCGAACAGCCCGGCCTGGCGGGCGTGCAGGGCCGCGCCTTCGTGGACCTGCTTCGCAAGCTGCCCGGCGGCCAGATCACTCTCAAGCTGGATGGCGAAAGCGGCAACCTGCTCATCGAGCAGGGTCGCCGCAAGTACAAGCTGCCGGTGAATGACCCGGTGTGGTTCCAGAATTTCTCGGAATTTCCCGCCGACGGCTCGGTGATGTGGTCCGGCGACTACCTGCAGGAGCTCATCGAGCGCATCGCCTTCTGCATCAGCGACGAGGACGCGGTGGAGGCCATCGCCTGCCTGTCCCTGAAGCCCGGCGCGCAGAACGCCATCGAGGCCTGCGGCCTGAACGGCCACCAGTTCGCCATGCTGCGCTTTACCCATGACGAACTCATGGCCATGCTGCCGCCCGAAGGCATCCTGATCCAGAAGAAATACCTGGGCGAACTGAAGAAGTGGCTGGGCACCGACGAGGTGGAACTGAACATCTCCGAAAAGCGCCTGCACTTCCGTACCGGCGACGGCAAGGAAACCTTCAGCCTGCCGCTGTCGTACTACCAGTACCCCGACTACATGAACTTCCTGGCCAAGCTGTCCGCCGATTCCGTGTCCCGGCTGGAACTGCCCCGCAAGGACGCCATGGACGCCCTGGACCGCCTGCTGATCTTCAACACCGACTCCAACCGCTGCACCTACTTCGACCTGGACGGCAACGGCGGCGGCGGTGACGTGGTGCTCTCCGCCCAGGGCCAGGACGTGGGCTCGGCCACCGAAACCCTGGAAGCCACCTACAGCGGCGACATCAAGAAGATCGCCTTCCCCACCCGCAACCTGATCGAAATCATGGGCCACTACCGCTCAGAACGGCTGGGCCTGACCCTGACCGGCAGCGAAGGCCCCTGCGGGCTCAGCGGCAGCGACGACAGCGAATACACCGTGATCATCATGCCCATGAAGATCGTGGAAGAGACCTACTACAGCGAGGAAGAGGTGTAGGGGTTGTATCCAAATTGTCCTTTCGCCCGTTGGCTGCGTCAAACTTCGCCTGCCATGTCGGTCGAATACGATAAGAGTATACTCCCTCATGGCAGGCTTGTTTTCCTTGCCAACGAACGAAAATTCTAATTTGGAAACAACCCCTTGCGCGCAGTGCCGCTGCGGTACCTTTGCCAACCGCCGGGGTGAGTCACCCAGACGCTTTTTGCGGGGTGCAGGGGCGGCAGTCCCTGCCCGCCGGAGGCGTAAAAAAAGCCTCAACCCCAAGCCTTGAACGCTGAAAATCCGTAAGTTGGAGACGATCCCAAAGATGACCACTCCCACGGGACAGACCTATACCGCAGACAGCATCACGATCCTCGAGGGTCTGGCTGCCGTCCGCAAGCGCCCTGCCATGTACATCGGCTCCACCGATGCGCGGGGCCTGCACCACCTTGTGTACGAGGTGGTGGACAACTCCATCGACGAGGCCATGGCGGGCTACTGCTCGCGCATCGTGGTCAAGTTGCACCTCGACAACAGCGTCACGGTCAGCGACAACGGCCGCGGCATCCCGGTCGACCTGCACCCCAAGGAGGGCAAGCCCGCGGTCGAGGTCGTCATGACCAAGCTGCATGCGGGCGGCAAGTTCGACAACGACGCCTACAAGGTGTCGGGCGGGCTGCACGGCGTGGGCGTGAGCTGCGTGAACGCCCTTTCCGAGTGGCTGGAAGTGACGGTGCGCCGCGACGGCAAGCGCCACCGCATGCGTTTCGCGCGTGGCGCGGTTCAGGGGCCGCTGGAGTTTCTGGGCGAATCTGCCAACCACGGCACCACGGTGCACTTCAAGCCGGACGAGGAAATCTTCGAGACGGTGCAGTACTCGTACGAGACGCTGCGCAAGCGCTTTGAGGAACTTTCGTACCTCAACAAGGGTCTTGAAATAGAATTCACCGACGAGCGCAGCGCGGAAACCCACGTGTTTCGCGCCGATGGCGGCATCCGCCAGTTCGTCAAGGACCTGAACTCCGGCGAAAGCGGCATCCATCCCATCATCGACGGTGAAGGGGTGACCGACGGGGTGACCGTGGACTTCGCGTTGCAATACAACGCGGGGTACAAGGAAAACGTGCTCACCTTCGCCAACAACATCCGCACCAAGGAAGGCGGCACCCACCTGGCCGGGTTCAAGACGGCGCTCACCCGCGCCATCAACGGCTACATCAAGGGCCAGCCCGACCTGGTCAAGAAGATGAAGGGCACCGTGCTTTCCGGCGACGATGTGCGCGAGGGCCTGACCTCCGTGGTTTCCGTCAAGCTGCCGCAGCCCCAGTTCGAGGGCCAGACCAAGACCAAGCTTGGCAACAGCGAAATCGCGGGGCTGGTGGCCGGCATCGTGTACGACAAGCTGAACGTGCACTTCGGCGAAAACCCCAAGGACGCGCGCCTGATCATTGACAAGGCCGTGGACGCCGCCCGCGCCCGCGATGCGGCCCGCCGCGCCAAGGAACTGGTGCGCCGCAAGGGAGCCCTGTCCGACAACTCGCTGCCCGGCAAGCTGGCCGACTGCCAGTCCAAGGACCCGGCGGAATCGGAACTGTTCATCGTGGAAGGTGACTCCGCAGGCGGTTCGGCCAAGCAGGGCCGCGACCCCTCCACCCAGGCCATCCTGCCGCTGCGCGGCAAGATCCTGAACACCGAGCGCACCCGCTTCGACAAGATGCTGGCCAACAAGGAAGTGAAGGCCCTCATCACCGCCATGGGCGCAGGGATAGGCGAGGACGACACCGACTACGACAAGCTGCGCTATCACAAGGTCGTCATCATGACCGACGCCGACGTGGACGGCGCGCACATCCGCACCCTGCTGCTGACCTTCTTCTTCCGGCAGTATCAGGAACTCATCGACCGCGGTCACCTGTACATCGCCCAGCCGCCCCTGTACCGGGTGCACAGCAGCCGCTTCGAAAAGTTCATCAAGGACGATCCGGAGCTGAACGCGTTCCTGCTGGAACGCATCAGCAACGACATCACCATCCGTACCGAATCGGGCTGCGCCTTCACCGGGCCGGACATCATCTCGCTCATGAAAGCCATCGAACTGGTGTCCGCCAAGGTTCGCGACGTGGAAAACATCGGCATCGCGCGCGAACTGTTCCTGGCCTTCATCGAGTACGAAACCCGCATCGAACCCCAGTGGTTCACCGAGGAAGACCCCAACGGCCTGCGCCAGTGGCTGGACGACCGGGGCTACTCCGTGTTCGCGGAACGCGAAGACACCGACGAGGACAGCCGTACCTTCGTGGTTTTCGAAGACACCAACGGCCACCGCACCCGCGTGGGGGCCGAGTTCTTCCACTCCAAGATGTACCGCCAGGCCTGGGACGCCCTTGCCGACATCCGCACCCGCTGCGGCAGCCTGCGCTGCACCGTGGACCGCAAGGGCGAAACCAGCGACGCCGAAGACATCTTCGACCTGTTCCGCCTGGTGCTGGACGAGGCCCGCAAGGGCATCAACATCCAGCGTTACAAGGGCCTGGGCGAAATGAACCCGGAACAGCTGTGGGTGACCACCATGAACCCGGAAAACCGCACCCTGCTCCGCGTCACCGTGGACGACGCCGAAGAAGCCAGCGAAGCCTTCGAACAACTCATGGGCGATCGGGTGGAACCCCGCCGCGAGTTCATCGAACGCAACGCCCTGTCCGTGCAGGATTTGGATATCTAGAAGAGTTTGGCGAGTGCCGGGGAGGGGACCCTTTGGAAAGGGTCTCCCTCCCCGGACCCCTCCCCCCCAAACTTTTTATCGGGGTGGTTATTCTCCCTATTGAGGGGGTGCAGGGGACGGCAGCCGTTAGGTGAGCGCGTAGCGCGAACCTTACGGATGGCGATCGCAGCGCGCGATAGCCCCCTGCCCGCCGGAGGCGTAAAAAACATCTCCCCTCCATGGTTGTCGTCAGACCGCCGGAGGCTCAGTAAAAATCTGTTCTCTCCGGGCATGGCCGCAATAGTGACAGCCCATCGAGAAGCGAGGCAAACCAGTGTCGCAACAGGTCAGCATAGAAAAGGAGCTCAGGAAGTCGTACCTCGAGTACTCCCTGAGCGTTATCATCGGCCGCGCCATCCCGGATGCGCGCGACGGCCTGAAACCGGTGCACCGTCGCATCATGTTCGCCCAGCACGAGCTGGGCAACGGCTACACCCGCCCGCCCAAGAAGTCGGCGCGCGTGGTCGGTGACGTCATCGGTAAATACCACCCGCACGGCGATTCCGCCGTGTACGACGCCCTGGTCCGCATGGCGCAGGATTTCTCCATGCGCGATCCCCTGGTGGACGGGCAGGGAAACTTCGGCTCCATCGACGGCGACGCCGCGGCGGCCATGCGATACACCGAAGTGCGCATGTCCCGCCTGGCGGGCGAATTCCTTGCCGACATCGACAAGGAGACGGTGGACTTCAGGCCCAACTACGACAACACCCTGCTCGAACCTTCGGTGCTGCCCACCAAGGTGCCGAACCTGCTGCTGAACGGTTCGTCGGGCATCGCGGTGGGCATGGCCACCAACATCCCGCCCCACAACCTGGGCGAATTGTGCGGAGCCCTGCTGCACATCGTGGATGAGCCGGGCTGCACCGTGGAAGACCTGATGGACCATGTGAAGGGTCCGGACTTCCCCACGGCGGGCTTCGTCTACGCCGGGCAGGGCCTGTACGATGCCTACACCACCGGGCGCGGCACCGTGAAGGTGCGCGGCAAGGTGGAGATAGAAGAGCGCAAGAAGGGCCTGCAGGCCATCGTCATCCGCGAGATTCCCTTTGCGCTCAACAAGTCGAGCCTGGTGGAGAAGATCGCGGCGCTGGTCAACGAGCGCAAGATCGACGGCGTGGCCGACCTGCGCGACGAATCGGACCGCAAGGGCATCCGCGTGGTCATCGACCTCAAACGCGGCACCATCCCCGACATCGTGGTCAATGCGCTGTACAAGTACACGCCGCTGGAAAGCTCGTTCGGCATCAACATGCTGGCCGTGGTGGGCAACCGCCCGCAGCTGCTGAACCTGAAGCAGGCGTTGGAGATCTTCCTCGAACACCGGCGCGAGGTGATCATCCGTCGCACCCGGTACGACCTGCGCAAGGCAGAGGCGCGCGCCCATATCCTGGAAGGCCTGCGCATCGCCCTCGACAACATCGACGAGGTCGTCGCCCTGATCCGCGCGTCCAAGACGCCGCAGGACGCCAAGGACGCGTTGATGGGCCGCTTCGAGCTGTCCGAGGCCCAGGCCCAGGCCATCCTGGACATGCGCCTGCAGCGCCTGACCAACCTCGAACACGAAAAGTTGATCGAGGAATACAACGAACTGCTCAAGAAGATCGAATTCTTCCGGTCGGTTCTGGAAAACCCCGAAGTGCTGCGCTCGGTCATCCGCGAGGAAATAGGCGAACTGCGCGACACCTTCGCCACCAAGCGCCGCACCGAGGTGCTGGAAGAAGAGCTGGACGGCATCGACATCGAAGACCTGATCCCCGACGAGGACGTGGTCATCACCCTGTCGCGCCGCGGCTACATCAAGCGCACCACGCTGGACAACTACCAGCAACAGCGCCGTGGCGGGAAGGGCATTGCCGGGGTGCACACCTCCGAAGACGACTTCGTGCAGGACTTCCTGACCACCACCAACCACCAGTACCTGCTGTTGTTCACCAACCATGGCCGCATGCACCAGATCAAGGTGCACCGAGTGCCCGAAGGCAGCCGCACGGCCAAGGGCGTGCATATCGCCAACCTGGTGCAGCTGGACAAGGACGAACTGGTCACCAACGTGCTCACCGTGCGCGAGTTCGCCGAGGACCGGTACTTCCTGTTCGTGACCCGGCGCGGCATGGTCAAGCGGTCCAGCGCCTCGCTGTACGCCAAGTGCCGCAAGACCGGCCTCATCGCCGTGGGCCTGCGCCCCGAAGATGAGCTGATCATGGTGCGCGAGGTGGACGAGCACTGCCACATCGTGCTCACCACCAACGACGGCATGGCCATCCGCTTCCAGTGCGAGGACGTCCGGCCCATGGGCCGCAGCGCCACCGGGGTCAAGGGCATCGCCCTGCGCGGCAAGGACCGCGTGGTGGCCTGCGTCATCCTGGCCGAGGAAGACACCACCTCCATGATCATGTCCGTGTCGGCCAACGGCTTCGGCAAGCGCACCAAGGCCGACCTGTACCGCGTGCAGTCGCGCGGCGGCGTGGGGGTCAAGAACTTCAAGGTCACCCCCAAGACCGGCGACGTCATTGGCGCCATGCCCGTGCGTGACGATGACGCCCTTGTCCTGCTCACCTCCACCAACAAGATCCTGCGCATGGGCCTCAACGACGTGCGCAGCGTGGGCCGCGCCACCCAGGGCGTGCGCCTGGTGCGTCTGGACGAAGGCGCCCTCGTGGTCGGCTTTGACCGCATCGACGAACGTGAAGTGGTGGACGGCGAGGAATAGTCCGGGAAGAGAGGATGAATCGGGGGAGGCGAGGGAAACTTTTGGAAAAGTTTCCCTCGCCTCCCCCGTACCCCCTCCACTCCCTTCAAAACTTTTTAATAGGTATACCAGCAGATTCGTTTTTATCCTGAGGGGCACCGGAATGCGTATGTTCGGATCATTGATGTTCTGTGCGCCCACCCAATTGAGAAGTTTGGGAGAGGGAGGGGTATGGGGAGGGAGAACCTTTTACAAAAGGTTCTCCCTCCCCATGTCCATTCTTTTCCTGATAATACTTTTGATACTCAGTGGCTGCGAGAAGGCGGCGCCGCCGGACGACATGGCGGATGCGCGCAAGGCGGCGGGCGAGCGGCGGTACGGCGAGGCGGAGAAGTTGCTGGAGCGGTACCTGCGTTTGAACCCGGAGGGTGAGGAGCGTTGGGAGGCGTGGCAGCGGCTGGTGCAGATCACTCAGGACGTGCGGGGCGACGACAAGGCGGCCATGGAGTTGCTGGAGGCCATGTACCTTGAGTTCGGCATGGACGGTGACAAGGCGCGCGAAGTGCTGGTGCGGCTGGGCGGCCTGCTGGAGACGGCCCGGCGTTGGGACCGGGCGGCGGACGTGTGGCGCAAGCTGATGGAGGTGCCGGACCTGCCGGGCGACGAGAATGCCCGGGCGCATCGGCGGCTGGCGCGCATTCATGCCTCGCGGCGCGAGTTCGGCATTGCGGAGGATGTGCTGCAACAGTGTCTGCAACTGAAGGCCGTGGAGGCTCGCCGCGCGGAATGTCTGTACGACCTGGCCGACGTGCAGATGGCCATGGAGCATTTTGCACGCGGGGCGGACCTGGCGCGACAGATTCTGGCCATGCCGGGCGCGGAGAAGGAGTTGAAGGCGTTGGCCGGGTTCCTGTTGGGCGATGCGCTGGAACAGCAGGGCAAGAACGCGGATGCGCTGACCGTGTTCGAATCGGTGCGCGAGACGTATCCGAATGAGATGGTGGTGGATACGCGCATCCGCCAGTTACGCAAGGGGCGCTAGACGCAGCAGGAAGGCCCACGCGGTGCGACCGCCGTTCCCCGCAGGGGGGAGCGGCGGTCGCGTCGTTTCAGGGGCCGGAAAAGAGATGTGGGCCGACGGGCGATGCGGAGCGGATGCCGGGGCTGCCCGACCGCGTTGCGCAACCTGCCCGCAGGGATCGCAAGCACGCTCAACGGCCACGCTTCGGCCAACGAGCGAAGACAATTTGCAAGAGCCTCTAGGCGGCCACCATCACCGTGCACGGCGCTTCGCGCACCACGTGTTCCGCAGTGCGGCCCACGTCCGGTTCGTCGGTGGAGCCGGTGCCATGACGTCCCATGACGATGAGGTCGCAGTGCTCGCGCTGGGCCATGCCAAGAATGGTTTCCGCCGCCGGGCCTTCCACGGTGTGCTCCATGTACCGGACCTGATGGTCCTGCAGGATGTCGCGTGCGGGCCCCACCCGTTCGTGGGTGGAGGGCGCCGCGCATCCGGAAAGTTCGTGCATTCCGCCGGTTTCGCCAATGGGTAAAGACAGGGACAGCGAGGGGTGCGGGTCGGCGCAGTGCAGAAGAATGACCTCCGCTCCGGTGAGGTTGGCGATGAGGGCGGCCTGGCGCGCCGCACGGTAGGAACCCTGGGTTCCGTCAATGGCCAGCAGAATGCGAGATGGCTTGATCATGTATTCCCCTTGTCCGTCCCCCCGCTCCCTTGTGGGGAATGCGGCGGCGTGACAGCGCGCGGCAAGGCGGTGCACACAGGGCCGGGCAGACGGACTTGCCATTACCATACCCGCTCGGTGGGGACTGGGCAATGGGGGTGGCGAAAAAATGGTGCTATTGCTTGCTTTGCGGGTGGGTGGGCGACGCGGAAAATGAAAACGCGGCGCGGGGTTGCCCCGGCGCCGCGCGTACGTGAGATTTTTGAGACGAAGTTTAGAATTCGAGATTGCCGGGTGTCCGGGGAAAGGGCACCACATCGCGGATGTTGGCGATGCCGGTCAGCAGCATCAGCAGCCGTTCGAAGCCCAGGCCGAAGCCCGCGTGCGGCACGGAGCCGAAGCGCCGCAGGTCCAGGTACCACCAGTAGTCGTCGGGGTTCTGGTCCATTTCGCGGATGCGCGCTTCCAGCACGTCCAGCCGTTCCTCGCGCTGGCTGCCGCCGATCAGTTCGCCGATGCGCGGCACCAGCACGTCCATGGCGGCCACGGTCTCGTTGTCGTCGTTCAGGCGCATGTAGAACGCCTTGATGGATTTAGGGTAGTTGTAGACGATGACCGGTTTGCCGAAATGTTCTTCGGCCAGGTAGCGTTCGTGCTCGGTCTGCAGGTCCAGCCCGAAGGACACGGGATAGTCGAACTTCCTGCCGGAAGCCTTCAGCAGTTCGATGGCCTCTCGGTAGGACACCCGGGCAAAGGGCTGGTCCGCGATGGTGCGCAGCCGTTCGATCAGTCCGTTGTCCACGAAGCGGTCGAACAGCTCGATGTCGGCGGCGCAGCGTTCCAACACGCGGGTGACCACGGTGCGGGTCATGGCTTCTGCCAGTTCCATGTCGTCGTTCAGGTCCGCGAAGGCGAATTCCGGCTCGATCATCCAGAATTCCGCAGCGTGGCGGGCGGTATTGGAGTTCTCGGCGCGGAAGGTGGGTCCGAAGGTGTAGACCTTGCCAAGGCCCATGGCCAGCGCCTCGGCCTCCAGCTGGCCGGACACGGTGAGGTTGCATTCCTTGCCGAAGAAGTCGGCCTCGAAGCGGTTGCCGGAAGGCGGAACCGGGGTGCTTGATGCGCCGGAAGCGGGCAGGGTGGTGACGCGGAACATCTCGCCTGCGCCCTCGCAGTCCGAACCCGTCAGAATGGGCGTGTGCACGTGGAAGAAGCCGCGCTCGCGGAAGAATTCGTGGATGGCGTAGGCGGCCTCGGACCGGATGCGGAATGCCGCGCCGAACTTGTTGGTGCGCGCGCGCAGGTGGGCGATGGTGCGCAGGAATTCGTCGGAATGGCGCTTCTTCTGCAGCGGATAGGTTTCCGCGTCGGCGCCGCCCAGCAGGGTCAGGGCGGCGGCGCGCACTTCCCACTTCTGGCCCTTGCCGGGCGATTCCACCAGTTCGCCGCGCACGTCCACTGCAGCGCCGGTGTTCACGTCCTTGATCACGGCGTAGTCGGGCAGGGCCTCGTCCACGATGCACTGGATGTTGGCCAGGCACGATCCGTCGTTGATTTCGAGAAACGAGAAGCCCTTGGCGTCGCGCCGGGTGCGCACCCAGCCGCAGATGCGGATGTGCGCCACGGGGGCCTGGGCGGTAAGGGCATCGGCCACGGGGGTGCGGGCCATGGAGTTGGCGGAAGCGGTCATGCGGCGTCTCCTTGGTGGTCGGTATGGCGGCCCGGCGTGTGGTGCGGCGGGCGATGCATGCGCAGCGCGAGGAGGGCGCGGGGTAACGCGCGGCGGGCGCGGCGCATGTGGAAAGGGTGTACGGTGCAATGGTGGGGCGGTCAACGGGGTGTGGGAGGGGAGGGGGGAGGGGTGAAAGGAGGAAGAGGAGGGCAGCTTCTACGGAGTCACGCCAGCCAAATAGACCACGCTCGATTTCGTTATGCCTCCGGCGGGCAAGGGGCCATTGAGCGATGGCCCCTTGCATCCCCGCGCTCCAGGGGGGCTTCGCCTCCCCTGGACCCCCAGCTTTTCATGCGCGGCGTCCCTTCGATGGCAGCTTCCCTCCGGCGCAAGGCGCCTTCGGGCGATCTGCCACCGGTGACGCCAATGCGCACGAGGCTCTCGCCGTAATGTCGAGGCGAGGGTGCCGTTAGCCACGGGCGTCCTGCACCGCATTCTAAGCCGGGCGGCTTCCCTACGGCGCAAGGCGCCTTCGGGCGATCTGCCACCGGTGACGCCAATGCGCGTGGCGCTCCCGGTGGCATGGCGGAGCCCGTTGCGACGCATGTGCCGCCGCCAAGGCCCGGCGGCACATGCTTCTACGCACGAAGCGTTGTCGTTGGGCAGTGGTGCGTGGACCCAACGCACCATGGCCCTTTGGGAAAGAATGCCCCGAAAGGACAGTGGAGCGAGAACCGGGGCGAGCAGGTGCGGCAATGGCTTGGAGCGCGCGGCGTGGGCGTGCTAGGGTGGCGGCAAGGTCTGTGATTGGTGGAAAAATGGAGTGGTATGCGGTGAAATGGTTGACGAGTGGCGCCCATTTTATTATCAGTAATTATTACTGATTAACTCAGAAAGGAGTACATCCATGGAAGATCAGGTTCTCAAAGCCATGAAGGAAGCGGGAAAGCCCGTGCGTCCCGGCGACATCGCCAAGGCCCTTGCCGTGGATTCCAAGGACGTTTCCAAGGCCATCGACGCCTTGAAGAAGGCTGGCAAGATCCACTCGCCCAAACGCTGCTTCTACGAGCCGGTGGCGTAACGCCCCGGGCAGGGCAGCGTGAACGGATGGTAATCGCACCGAGACGATGCGACAGCCCGGAGCGCATCCGGGCCATCTGACCCACCCGTTTCAAAACCCCCGTCGCGCCCGCAAGGGCGGCGGGGGTTTTCCCTTGCGGATCGTCGTGAAGGCGGGATGAAGGCCTGCGGTGCGGAACGGGGCAGCGAAGATGCGCCCCGCCGCGCGATTTTCCACCCTGATTGTTGACAAACCCGGTGTGCTGGGGCAATGTCTGCTCCGCGCCCGGCCAAGCCGGTGCGTCCCAACACGCCTGGGGCTGTAGCTCAGTTGGGAGAGCGCTTGAATGGCATTCAAGAGGTCAGGAGTTCAATTCTCCTCAGCTCCACCAGAAAGGATAAGGGTTCCACATCACTGTGGAACCCTTTTTCCGTTCCGGGTCCGGCGTCCTTCCCGTATCGCGCCTGCCGTGGGCGGATTTTCGCAGGGCAATTGCGCGGCCCGCGTACCCGATAAACTGTTCCGGCCTTCGCTCAGTACGCCGTAAAGGTGCTCTTGGGGCGGAAGCAGATGGGACACTTCTCGAAGTCCTCACCCTTGTGGATGTACCCGCAGATGGGACACAGGTAAAACGTGTCGTCGTCCGGCGCATCCAGGTCGTTGTAGGCGGCCAGGTAGCGTTCGGCGTGCACGGATTCGGCCAGTTTGGCCCGCGTGAACACGTGGACGGCCTTGCTGTTCCCTTCTTCCTGGGCCTTCCTGATGAAGGCCGGGTACATGTCCGACGTTTCGTAAATTTCGCCGTTGGCCCCGGAAATGAGGTTGAGGTCGCACGCCCTGGCGGCGGGCGCGGCCACCGCGGGCTTCACGTAGCCGGGTTCCATTTCGGCCACCAGGGTATACTCAAGATCGATGTGGATCAGCTCGGCCGCCGCCGTGGCTTCGAAAAGCCGGGCGATCTGCGTGTAGCCCTGCTCGCGGGCGGCCTTGGCAAAGGCCGTGTACTTGGCGTGGGCTCCGGTTTCACCGGCAATGGCGGCCTTGAGGTTGTCGAGGGTGCTGCCCACAACGGTCTTGCTGTCCGCCACCGTATTGAAATTTGTTGCGTTCTTGACCGTGGGTATCTGCGCGCGAACTTTCATGGATGCATGCTCCTTTCCGTTTGCTGGCGAGTGGCTGTACCCAGCCGGGAAGGTGCAGTGAATCTGCACAACCCCGAACCAATACCGATCATGACAATTTCTGCTCCCAATCGTAGTATGCGTCAAGTTGCGGGCCCCCAGCCTGAGGGCACGGCCATGGCCGTGTCTCTGCCCAGGAACGCATGGGGGCGGTCAGTCACACCTGATCCGCCCAGTCGTACGTGGTCGAACCACGTGCCGGGGGAGCAGGGCGTGGGGTTCCGGCCACGCTTTCGGGCCGGAACGGTTGATGGCTGTCGGGCCAACCGGCACATGATGGAGTGAGCATGGCGTTCAGGCAATGGATGACCGCATGGATGGTGGCCTGCCAACTGGCCATCTCTGCTGGTGCGGTGATGGCAGCCGGTGGGCAGCGGGCGGACGGGGTCGCGCCCGCAACGCCCGTCATCCCTTGCTCGCCGGAATGGGTGGCGTTGATTGACGGCAGTATCCCCACCAGTGACGGGCAGGGCCACGGGCCGGACCTCGGTTCCGACGAATGGAAGTCCGTGGTGGAATTCCGGCTGGGTTTGCGTGGTCGCGCGGATGTCCCCGAGCGGGACGATCCGGCGTGGTGCAGTCTGGTCGACAGGCTGGTGCGTGGCGCGCCCGCCGCGCCGCGCGGGGGCGATGCCGCCCCCACGGAGGGACCGTCGTTCCCGTGCACGGACGT
>NZ_VRYY01000143.1 GCF_015731765.1 Nitratidesulfovibrio oxamicus | reverse complement strand
TCGGCCACCACGGCGGAAGCGCGGGACAGCAGCGGCGCCCAGCGCGGCAGGGCGCGCTCAATGACCAGCACCCCGCCGTCGGGGAAGGACAACAGGTCCATGTCCTTGCGCACCACGTGGGCCAGGCCCGCGCCCGCCCCGGGGCTGACAGGGGTGCCGCCCAGCAGCAGCACCGGCGGACCGGATTCGCCGCAATTGTAGCCGCCCGGCAGGGGGCCGGTTTCGGCGGCGGCGACATCCCCTCCGGCGGCGTCGGCACCGCCCACGGGCGCGCATTCGCCCTCCGGAAGTTCATCGTGACGCGCCTCGCGCAGGGGGCGGCTTTGCAGGATGGTCAACTCGCCTTCCGGGCACACGGCCCATTCGATGTCCTGCGGTTCGCCGTAGAACACCTCGAACCCGGCGGCCAGCGCGGCTATTTCCAGGGCGCGGGCGTCGTCGATGCACGGGGCGTCCACCATGTCCGACGGCATGTCCTCCAGCCGCACGCCCTCGATGGGGTCGCGCACGAAGCGCTGGGGCTTGGCCGCTATCTGGCGCTGCGCCACCGCCATGGGCACCTCGCGCGAGACCACGAACACGTCGGGGCTGAAGCTGCCGTCCACCACGGCCTTGGGCAGGCCGGGCACGGCATTGATGACCACGGTGTTGTCACGCAGGTCCAGCGGATTGCGGCTGTAGGCAACGCCGCCCGCCACCGCATCCACCATGACCAGGCAGCCCACGCACATGGGCACGTCCTCGTCGGGGATGCCGCGCGCCAGGCGGTAGGTCATGGCGGTGACGCCGTACTTGCTGGCCACGATGTCCTTGAAGGTGTCCAGCACGTCCTCGGGCGGTACGTTGAGCTCCGAGCGGTACTGCCCGGCAAAGGAGGCGTCCAGCGAATCCTCGCCCACGGCGCTGGAGCGCACGGCAAAGCGCACCTCGGCGCCCGTGCAGGATCCGGCACCCGGGTGCGGTGCCGTCAGTGCATCATGCGGGGGCCCGGCCAGGCGCTCCACCTGCGCGGTGATGGCCTCGGCAAGTTCGTCGGGTACGGGCGCGGCCAGAATGAGCTGCTGGATGGACGCGGACAGCGCGAACACCTCGTCCAGCCGGGTGGCGTCCGCCGCCTGCACCCGCCGGTCGATCTCTTCCTGCAGCCCGCCCGCCTCCATGAAGCACTGGTAGCCCGTGGCCGTGACCACGAAGCCGTCGGGCACGGTGATGCCGAGGCGGCGGCGGATTTCGCCCAGGTTGGCCATCTTGCCGCCGGTCTGGTCGGCCATGTCCACGCCGGTCTCGGCAATGGGCAGCACCAGCGGCCCGCCGCCCGCGCGCACATGGGGGGCCACCACGGCCTCGATGCCCGCACGGATCTCGTCGAACTTCGTTTCCAGTTCCGGCCACCGGTCGTCGGACAGCGCGTTGAGGTGGCGCACGATCTGGAACACGCTGGCGCAGGCGCGGGTGCAGGCCCCGCGCACGTAGGTCATGCCGAAGGGGCGCACCCCGCGCAGCGCCTCTTCCATGTCGGCCATTATCTCGAGGGCGCTCTTGTTGGCGGACAGCAGCAGCCGGAACCGCGAACAGCGTTCGCGGTACAGCGCGCGCAGCCGTTCGGCTTCGGCGTCGGGCACGCCACCGTCCTGCGCAGGTGCGTCCTGCCGCCGGAACAGCGTGCCGAGTGTGTGGAAAAAACCGCCCATGTCGCGTCCGCCGTGGTCTGCGTCGTGATGTCCGCCGTCAGCCGGAACGTGCCGCCGGTGTTGCTGCCAATGATGCCGCCGGTTGTGCCTGTCTGGCCCGGCGCGGGCCGCAGTCCTGCCCGCGCGCCGCCGCTCAGGCGTGGCGCACGGCCTCGCCCAGCTTGAAGATCAGTTCGTTGATGGCCACGGGTTTGAGCATGTAGTCGAACGCGCCCAGTTCCATGCCGGTCAGGGCCGCGCCCAGGCTGGCATGCCCGGTCAGCAGCACCACCGGCACCTCGGGCCGCAGGGCCTTGATGCGCCGCAGCGTCTCCAACCCGTCCATGCCCGGCATCTTCACGTCCAGCACCACGGCGTCGTAGACGCCCTGCTCCACGCGCGCCACCGCGTCCGTGCCGTTGTCCGCCGTGTCCACCTCCATGCCGCGCCGCGCAAGCCGCTTGTGCATGAGGTCCAGGAATTCCGTCTCGTCATCCACGATGAGAATCTTCATGTCGTGGCCCTTTTTCAAAGATGTTCGGGGGAAGGGACCCTTTTCAAAGGGTCCCCTTCCCCCGGCCCCCATCCCCCCAAACTTTTCATTCGGGTGTGGGAGAGGCCGAGGGTGCCCTGCCGCCTCTATACGGGGGTGCAGGGGGCAAAGCCCACTGCCCGCCGGAGGCGTACAAAAAACAGCCGCAGCTACCGCAAGTTGAGCAGGGTATCCTGCGTGAAGGCGGGCGGTGCGGTGGGCAGGTACACGGTGAAGGTGGCCCCGTTGCCGGGGGTGCTTTCCGCCACGATGCGGCCGCCGAGTTTTTCCATGATCGAATAGCAGATGGCCAGACCAAGGCCGGTGCCTTCGCCTGCCTTCTTGGTGGTGTAGAACGGGTCGAAGATGTGTTCGAGCACCTCGGGGGTGATGCCCCCGCCGGTATCGGTGACGGACACGAACACTTCCTGTCCGCCTTCGGTGGCGCCGGTGCGCACGGTGATGGAGCCGCCCTGGCCCACGGCGTCGATGGCGTTGTCCAGCACGTTCAGGATCACCTGCTGCACCTGGGCCGTATCGGTGGTGATGGCGGGCAGTTCGGCGTCGAAATCCTTGTGGATGGTGATGGACCGGTGCAGGGCCTCGCTTTCCAGAAACTTCACGGTCTGCTCGGTCAGCACGTTGAGGGGCACGTCTTCCTGCATGGGTTCCATGCGGCGGCCAAAGCCCAGCATGCGGTGGGTGATGCCCTTGGCCCGGTCCACGTGCTGCTCGATCTTGACGGCGGCTTCCTCGATTTCGGTGTGGTGGGCCATGCGGGTTGCGTCCTCTTCGGACAGCAGGTCGCGGATCCACCCGGCGTTCTCGCGGATGAGCATGAGCGGGTTGTTCACCTCGTGCGCCACCCCGGCGGCCAGCTTGCCGAGGGCGGCCATCTTGCTGGACTGCATGAGCGATGCATCCAGCATGGCCTGCCTGCGGTCGGCCTCGATGACCTTGTCCACGATGATGCGGGTGGTGAAGAAGGTGCCCAGGCAGATGACCACGGCCCCGCCCAGCAGGAACAGCACCACGATGAGCTGGGTGTGCACCAGGGGCGAAAGCGGCTCGCGCGGGTCGTCCATGACCACCAGCAGCCAGGGCATGTTCTCCAGCCAGGTCATGCCGGTGACCATGGGCCTGCCGTCGGTGCTGGCCACGGTGTCCACCACCACCCCGCGCTTGGCCCTGTCGGGCATGGTCAGGTGCAGCCCGGATCTGGTCATGATGGCGCCGTTGTTGCGCGAATCGGATTGCAGGGTGCCGTCCACGGCCAGCAGAAAGGCGTCGCTGTTGGTGCCGGAATAGGCGCGGTGCAGCATGGCGCTGACGGCGGCGGAATCGATGGTGGCCCGCAGTATCCAGGCCCTGCCGTTCTCACGGCGCATGACCGCGATGATGAAGTGCGGAAAACGGCGGAACCCGGTGAACACGTCGCTGACGTACTGGCCCTTCAGCATCACCTCGTGGAACCACGGCTCGTCGCGGTAGTTGGCCGCTTCCAGCGAATACGGCCCCACGTAGGCCACGTGTTCGCCCTGGTCGTTGATGACGCCGATGTCCACGTAGGAGCGGGCATTGGACTGGATGACCCCGAAGATGGTGCCCAACTTGGCGGGGTCGGACAGTTCGCGGAACGAATGGGTCCAGGCCAGGCTCTTGATCTGCGAGACGCGCTCGGCCAGGAAGGTATCCAGCGCGCGGCGCTTGCTTTCGGTTACCGCCTCGATGCCAGAAACCATGCGCTCGTGGTAGGTCTTGGAAAACTGGAGATGGATGAAGAAGCCCAGCGCGAACAGCGGCACGAGCGAAAAGGCGAGCATGGCGAAGGTGAGCCTGCGCCGCAGCCTGGTATATCCGCCGATGTCCATCCAGCCTCCGTGGGCGGGCACCCCCCGCGAAAGGGGCACCCGGAAAAGACCGCCCGGAAAATATCACCGGAAAAAAGGGCCTGGGGAAAGGAAGGAAGGCGCCGTCCACGGCGTGAAAGTGTTGCCGATGCGGAACATCCGTTTCACAACGGATACGCCGGAACATTCGCGCGGCAACCTCCCTCCCCCGGCGGCGCACTTCTGGAACACGGGCCGCGCAGGGGTCACCCCATGTGCTACAATTACCCGATCATCCAGCATTTTACAATCGCCGGAAGTGTCAGGGCTGCCGAAACAGGGAAACATCCGGCAGCGGGTGCGCCCGTGCCCGGTCCGTGTCCGGCCTGTATCCGATGCGGCGCCGCTGGCAGGGAATCAGATGGGGGCGGCGGGATCCACGGCACGGCGCGGGCGGACGTCGTCCCCGGATGCGGCCTGACCGGCCTCTTCCAGCAGGCGACGGCAGTCGGCCAGCATGGCGGCGCGCCGCTCTGCCAACTGCGGCCCGTCGTTCATGATCATGTCCAGTTGGCGGGTATGGATGGTCATGTACCCGGCCACCAGCAGCATGCGCAGGGCTTCCGGCTGGGGCAGGTTTTCGATGCGGGCCGACAACGCGTCGCGCCGCACGGTGCAGGCAAAGCCGAATTCGCCCAGCAGCCCGGCCACGAACTCCACCCGGCGCACCCGGCGCTCGATGTTGGCGGCCCCGCCGCGCAACTGGAAGACCACGTAGTTTTCGGGCGTGCGTTCGCCCACCAGCGATTCCACGGCCACGAAATGGAAGCCGAAGCGCGAGTGCAGGCTGCAATAATTGCGCGAAACCATGAAGTAGTTGCGCTCGGTGAAGAACGCGCTCTGGGCCGCCGGGTCCAGGTGGGGGTTGGCCGTGGCCTCGAACATCACCGACAGGAAGCCCTTGGCGTCCACCGGCGGCGGCCCCTGCCACGGCACGGCGTTCATGCCGCGCCACAGGGTGCGCATGGGCACCGAGGTTATCCGCGCCACGGGCACCAGCGGTCCGCTGACCTCGCCGTCAAAGCCGTCGTCCAGGTTGACCACCCAGAACTGCTTGGGCACGTCGCACTGCAACTGCTTGACCCGTTGCGGGGCGTGGCGCTGCTGCGAGCCGAAGCGGAACATCTCGGCCACGGCCTTTTCGTGGCAGAACCGGCCCAGGTCGTGGAAGGTACGGCAGTTGGCCGCCTTGAAGTCGGGAGAATCCGGGTCAAGGGTCAGGGGCAGCATGTGGTGGGCGGCGGCGTCCAGCGCCTGCAACACCGGGCTGCCGGGCATGAAGTTGCACTCGTGCGCGGCCGATTCGATGAACCCCTCTATGCGGCCCGGATAGACCACACCCACGTCGCCGTGCACGGTGACCATGGCCCCCTGCTCCAGCAGATCCAGCGGGCTGCCCTGCCGGAACGGGCCGAACACGGCGGGCTTGCCGAATTCGCGCGCCACGGCGGCCAACTGGCTGGAAATGCGGCCCCGCTCGACCACCACGGCGCTGGCGCGGTCCATCAGCATGCCCCAGTCCGCCAGGTCGCGCGCCACCACCAGCACGGCGCCGTCGGGGAAGCTGCG
>NZ_VRYY01000142.1 GCF_015731765.1 Nitratidesulfovibrio oxamicus | reverse complement strand
ACGCGGCCCCGGCCTTGCGGCGGACTTCAGGCGCGGACCCGCATCCGGCCCCGGGCGCAGACCCTGCCGCAGACGGGGCATCCGGAGTGTCCGGCTCGCCCGTCTGCACGGGCATGGCCAGCATGGCGGGCAAAAGCTGCCCGTCGCGCGGCAGGTCCACGGTCAGGGAATTGCCGATCACCGCGTCCCACAGTTCCGGCGACAGGCCGTCGCCGGGGCTTTTCACGGTCAGGTCGTCCGGGGCCAGCACGGTGCCCGCAGCCAGGTCGCGCGCGGCCACCAGGCTTTTGCGCAGCTTGACGGCCATGGCCGCCTCGTGCGGGGTGACGCGCTTTTCTGTCACGCCCATGGCCCGTTCCACCTCGCGGATCAACTGGACCAGCATCGCCAGGTCGTCCGGTTCCAGCGAGGCCTGATGGTCGGTGCCGCGCTGGGTGCGGTCGAGGGTGAAGTGGCGTTCCACCAGGCACGCGCCGCGCGCCACGGCGGCCACGCTGGGGCCGATGCCCCGCTCGTGGCCGGAATAGCCCACGGGCAGGCCGTAGCGCAGGGCCAGCCGGTCCATCACCGGCAGGGCGATGTCCGCCTCGTCGCAGGGGTAGCTGGAATTGCAGTGCAGCACCACCACGCCGCCCCGCCCGGCGGAAAGCTCGGCCACGGCCCGGTCCACCTGCGCAAGGGTGCTCATGCCCGTGGACAGCACCACCGGCAGCCCCAGCGCGGCCACCCGGCGCAGCATGGGCACGTTGACCACGTCGGCGGAGCAGACCTTCAGCAGTTCCACCTTCAGGTCGGCCAGCACGGCAAGGCTGGGCGCGTCCCAGGCGGATGCGAAGAAGACCATGCCCAGCGATTCCGCCAGTTGCTTCAGTTCCGCGAACCGGGCGGCGGAAAGTTCCAGCGCGTCGCGGTGTTCGCCGTAGGTGGCCCCGAAGCTGTTGGGGCCGCCGTACGCGGCTTGCGCGCCCTCGGTGGTGAGCAGGGCGGAGGTGTCGCGCTTCTGGAACTTCACGGCATCGGCGCCGGCGCGGGCGGCCTCGCGCACCATGCGCCGGGCGGTGTCCATGTCGCCCTGGTGGTTGTTGCCCACCTCGGCCACCACAAGGCACGGGCTGCCGGGGCCGATGCGCCTGCCGGAGGCCAGGGTGATGCAGGGGGCGGCGGTGCCGCCCGCAATGTTGGCGGGTGCGTTCATAACAGCACGACGACCTCCCGCGCCGATTCGGGCATGCCGGGCATGGCCAGCAGCTGTTGCTGGATGGCGCGCTGGTGCGCGAACGAGGACACCACCACAGCGTCCACGGCCAGTTGGCCGGGGGCGGCCAGCAGGGTCGCCGGGGGCTGCACGGTGTGCCCGTGGAAGGGGGTGCCGTGCTTGGTTGTGTCGTTGTCCACCACCAGGGTCACCTCGAAGGGGGTGCCTTCCAGCGCCGCCAGCACCACTTCGCCTGTTTCGGCGGCGCCGAACAGGGCGATGCGCAGCGGGGCAATCCGCTGTGGGGCAATCCGCTGTGGGGCGGGGGGCAGGCCGTGCCGTGCCGCAGGTTCCCCCGCGTCCGGTGTATTCGGCGCGTCCGGTGTGTTCGGTATGGCGGGCGTGTCACGCCGTTTCGCCAGCGGTTCCAGCCGCCGCCGCACCAATTCCTTGATGGAGGCGAACCCCCGCACCATCTCGGCGCAGTACTGTTCCATCATGTTGCGCCGGGCCTCCTGCCCCTTGTCGGTAAGCCGGTAGGCAAAGCTCTTGCGGTTCACCGGGGCGAACTGGACCATGCCCTCGCGGTGCAGCTCCGCCAGGTACTGGTTGACCATGGCGCTGCTGGTGCGGCTGAACCGGGCCAGCTGGGTCTGGCTGAGCCGTTCGTTTTCGGTCAGCGCCTGCACCACGGACAGCAGGCGCAGCTTTTTGGACGGACGGATGTAGTCCTTGCCCTGGAAGAACATGAGACCCCCGAAAAAATCGTTCAGTATGTTTATGATCGATTTTGGCAGGCGAGGGGGAATGTGTCAAGCAGGGTGCGGAGAAGACACGGCTGGTGCACCTTGGCGGGGGAATGCGGCATGCCCGCGCGGGGTTGCGCCAAGGGCAGGTGAGCGGGCCAAGGGTATCGAACGTCAGATCAGGGAACCGACGGGAAGGCCGCCGTCACCGTGCCGCCCCGTATCTGTGGCAATACGAACGTCCACAGGGAGTGTAGCCGTGCGCCTGTAGCGATGCGGATGCCGTCAGGCTCCGGGGGCAGTCGGGTAATGACGGGGTGATCGGCACCGGCGGCATGGCCCGGCCACGGCACCGGCGTTGCATGCGCGCGGCGGGGCGGCGGATTTTGCCGGGTGCGGAGTGGCGCTGCACCGTCCCCCGGCCCCCGGTGCGCGTGGTGGTTATCCTTGACGCATGGCGGCTTCCGGGGCAGTGCTCATGAACGCGTGGCGCAGGGGCATGGCCCCGCTCGGGGGAGTTCAGGCCGCCGCGCGCGAACCCAACGGACGCACGATCATTCGGGGCATGCCACGCGCCAGGGCATGTTGCAGGAGCATCAATGGCATTGTTCGGCAAGAAGGACGAGGAGCACGCGGCAAACCTGGTGTTCCAGCAACTGCGCCTTGCGGCGGACCGCCGGGCGCGGTTTTACGTGGTGGTGCGCACCCGCGACGGCAAGCAGCATTCGCTGCCGGGGCTCATCGAATCGTACGAAGGCCCCACGCTGCTCATCGACATGTCCACCGGGGTGCGGCTTTCATCGGCGTGGAAGGGGCAGACGGTGGAATGCTATTTCCGCATCGTGGCCATGGCCCCCCAGCGTACGGAACAGCATTTCATGTTCGCCTCGCGCATTCTGGACATTCGCGCCCTGTCCACCGGACTGATCGTGGAACTGGAAAAGCCCGCCGCCATCGATTCGGGCCAGCGCCGCCGCAGCGTGCGGGTGCGCCCGGTGCCGGAACTGGTGGGCCTGCTGGAAATGCGCCGCGACCAGTCGTCCGACGACGGCCCGCTGCCTCTGGCCGCCCTGGACGACTACCGGCGCATCATCGGGGTGGCCGCCCAGAACCCGCTGGAGGGCGATGCGCCAACGGTTCCCCTGGCACCCGCACCAGCCGCAGACCAGGGCCCCGTGCCCGCCTCCAGCCCGGCCAGCGACCCGCAGCCGGGCCTTGTGGATATTTCCGCCGGGGGGCTGCGCGCCTGCATCGCCCCCCGCGCGGGCGAGGACGGAGAAAAGGGGCCACTGACGCGCGGCGACAAGGTGGTGCTGCGCGCCATCCTGCACTGGCCCGGCGGCGCGCATCAGCCCCTGGACGTGCTGCTGAAGGGAGAGATCTCCACCCGCATGCACACGGGCAGCGTGGCCGGCGGGGTGGACGTGGGCGTGGAGTACCTGCTCGACGGCAAGATCGATGCCGATGGCACGGTGACCTGGGTGCCCGTGCGCGACGGGGTGTACCGCATCGCCCAGTGGGTGAACGCCGTGTATATGGAATACATGCGCAAGGTGCGCTCCCGGTAGGGTTTTCACGCCGTCCTTTCGTCCGTCGGCAGCCCCTGCCCGCACCCTTTTCCGCCGGATACTAAAGGCCGTCGCACCCGTGCAGGGCGCGACGGTTGTTGCATGTTCCGCCTACAGGTTGATTTCACGGTACATTTGCGTGACGCGATTTGACAATATTCGCACGGCGCGCGGCTTGACGCACATGCCGCCGGATGGTCTACAGGACTGTCGGTCCCATTGCATCGGACAACGCGACGGCTGCGCCGGACGTACGGCCACGGGACGAGCCGTACCCGGCCAGCGGAGCGTCATTGTAGCAACAACCGCTGGAGGTACTGGATGAAACGGACCATCGTACTGCTTCTGATGATGTTGACGGCCGTGCTGGCGTTCGGCCCCAAGGCCGAAGCCGCCGAGGGCAAGACCTTCCGCGTCGGCATCTCGTCCGACCCTGAATCGCTCGATCCGCACATGCAGCTTTCCGGGCCCATGCTGGCCTACTCGCACTGGGTGTTCGATCCCCTGGTGCGCTGGACCCAGGACATGAAGTTCGAGCCGCGCCTGGCCGAGAAGTGGGAGCAGATCAACCCCACCACCATGCGCTTCCACCTGCGCAAGGGCGTCAAGTTCCACAGCGGTAACCCGCTCACCGCCGCCGACGTGGCCTGGACCGTCAAGCGCCTGAAGGAATCCCCCGACTTCAAGGGCTTGTACGTCAAGTTCGCCGAGCCCAAGGTGGTGGACGACAACACCATCGACATCATCACCACCGAGCCCTACGGCCTGGTGATGAACCTTGCCACCTACATCTTCCCCATGGACTCGAAGTTCTACTCCGGCACCGACGCCGCCGGCCAGCCCAAGGGCGCGGTGGTGAAGAACGGCGCCTCGTTCGCCAACGAGAACGCCTCGGGCACCGGCCCGTTCATGGTGGCCCAGCGTGAACACGGCGTGAAGCTGGTGCTGAAGGCCAACCCCAACTACTGGGGCAAGCACGGCAACGTCGAGACCATCGAACTTACCCCCATCAAGAACGAAGCCACCCGCGTGGCCGCCATCCTGAAGGGCGACGTGGACTTCATCACCCCCGTGCCCGTGCAGGACTACGACCAGTTGGCCAAGAACCCCGATGTGGAGCTGATCACCATGGCCAGCACCCGCATCATCACCTTCCAGCTGAACCAGAAGCGCAACCCCGCCCTGGCCAACCCCAAGGTGCGTGAAGCCATCATCGCCGCCACCGACCATGCGGGCATCGTGGCCAAGATCATGAAGGGCTACACCGTGGTCACCCAGCAGCAGGCGCCCAAGGGCTACCCCGGCTACATCGCCGACCTGAAGCCCCGCTTCGACCTTGCCCGGGCCCAGAAGCTGATGAAGGAAGCGGGCTACGAAAAGGGTCTGGAACTGACCATGATCGCGCCCAACAACCGCTACGTGAACGACGAAAAGGTGGCCCAGGCCTTCGTTTCCATGATGGCCAAGATCGGCATCAAGGTGAACCTGAAGACCATGCCCAAGGCCCAGTACTGGGATGAGTACGACGCCCAGGTTGCCGACATCCAGATGATCGGCTGGCACCCGGATACCGAAGACACCGCCAACTATGGCGAATACCTGCTGATGTGCGCCAACAAGGACACCGGCATGGGCCAGTACAACAGCGGCAACTACTGCAACAAGAAATACGATGCGCTGATCGAGGAAGCCAACCGCACCACCGATCCCAAGAAGCGCGACGTGCTGCTGCAGGAATCCGAAAAGCTGGCCTATGACGAGGCCGCCTTCGTGCCGCTGCACATGGAACCGCTGTCGTGGGCTGCCCGCAAGACGGTGACGAACGCGAAAGCTATCATCAACGTGCAGGACTTCCCCTATTTCGGCGACGTGGTGATGAAGTAATGACGAACGGGCGCGGGCGGTTACCAGACCACCGCGCCTTTTCGACGATTTTGTGAAGGCGGGCGGGCAGGGGAACAACCCTTGCCTGCCCCGCCGAAATTTTGTAGCCCACCGGGCGGGGATCACCCCGTTACCGACGCGCGGCATTCCGCCGCCCCCCGCATTCCGGCTTTCGGCTGGGCATCCCGCCAGCCTGTCCGGACACGCGGCGGGCGTTCCCAGCAGGCCCACCGGAGCACGGTGCGCCGTTCGAGGCCGGGTTGCGGACAACGCCGCGCACGCCGTTTCGCGCCTTCGCGCTTTCG
>NZ_VRYY01000141.1 GCF_015731765.1 Nitratidesulfovibrio oxamicus | reverse complement strand
CGCCCCCGCGGGCGTCAGCCCGGATGCCGGGCGCACCAGCAGCGCGGGCCGCGCCGACGAGGCCAGCATGTCCCCGGCAAGGCCCCGCCGGAGCGGGTTGCGATGCATGAACGCGTAGACGAAACCGACAAGCAGCAGGACAAGGGCAAGGACTATCAGCTTGGGCATGGGTCACCTGGCGGTTGTGCGGGATGCGTACCGCACGGACTGCGCCGTGCGGTACGCCATCGAAAAGGCGGTTGATCGTACATGGCATGCAGGACATGCATGGGCGGGCGAATCGTCACGACACGGCATGCTCCGGACTGACACCAGCGCCCCCCTGGCGACTTCCGGCGCTACCTGTCGTCGCTGGGCAGATTGCGGATGGGTTCCATGCCCCCGGCCATGCCCGCCAGATTGCGCACGTGCACCCGGCTGGCATCATGCGCGAAGTTTTTCGCCTCCAGCCCTCCCTCGGGGTAGGCCAGCACAGAGAACGCCGCGCGGGACCGCGCCTCGAACTCGCCCAGCAGGGCCCCCGCGCGCCCGGAAGGCTGCTGTCCGGCATCCAGGGCGTCGGCCAGTTGTTCCCCAACCCCGGCGGGTATCGGCTCGCGGTATTCCACTACCAGCTTCACCGCCCGAAAATCGAACAACTGCGTGTAACGCCGCACCAGCCACCGCCACTCGCCCTCGTCGGCGTGCAGCGTGGGCGGCGCGGGCAACATCAGGGAGAACGGGTCGGCGGATGCGGGCATCAGGAAGGTCGCCCCGACGAAACGGGCAGGCCCGGTGGCGTACACGTCGCGCCGCACCTCGCGCCAGGGGCTGGAAAGATCCAGTTCCCACTGCCAGCCGTCAGGCGTTTCACTCAGTACGACGGCCAGTTGCCGTTCGCGCGCAGCGTCGGCGTAAAAGGCCCAGCCCACGTCGGCATGGCGCAGTCCCAACTCCGTATCCAGCACGGGGGAGGCAACGCCACTGCCCAGCAGGTCGAACCCGGCTGCCGGGCGCACCACCATGGGCGGGCGCGCCGACGACACGACATCCTTGCCGCCAAGCCCCCGGGTGAGCGGCGCGCAGGCACTCACCAGCAACGCCAGCAGAAGCAGCGGCAGGAACAGCAGATACCGGGGACCTGAGGGGCTGGTCCCCACCCCGTAACGATGAAACGTCAACATGGTTGTCTCCTTTGCGGACCACGCGCCCGGCAATCGCCCGTGCACCTGCACGCGCAGGCCGGATCAGGAAAGTCGGACTGAGCGGGCTGATCGAAAATACGTCTTGCCGGGCCGTCCCTACGACCGGAAGGCCGCCCCATCGTGCTCGCGCACGCTTCGGGCTTCCTCGCCGTCTTTACGGCAAACACGCTGGCAACGTGCAGTCACGCACGGCATACAGCGTAACCACTGCCGCAGAAAAATCCAGCCCTGCAAACGAGAAAAGGCCGCCCGTTGGGGGCGGCCCTCCCGTAAACCGTGCCGGGATGGAGAGGCGTCTTCTTCGTCCCTGGCGCGGGGTCTATCGTGCGCCCATGGCGCGTGGCAACCCGGTGCCCGCGGTGTACCCCCCCGGTTGTACGCCGGTTCCGCAGGGCCGGGGGCCGCATCCAACCTTGCCGCAGGGGCAGGAAGCAAATGCGGCCTGACTTCCGTCCGCTAGTCCGCCTGCTTGCGGATGAAGGACGGAATCTCGAACTCGTCCTCATCGAAGATGAAGTCTTCTTCGCCGGGGGCGTGGGTATTGACGCGGTTCACCGTGGCCTGCACCTGGCCCTGCTTGCGCAGGTAGGCGGGAATGTTGCGGTCGTCGTCGGAAAAGCCGCCAAGGCCGCGCGGCTGCACGGACTGGGGAGCGGGCTTGGCCTGCTGCACCTGTTCGGCGCGCGGCTGCGCGGCGGAACGGGGAGCGGGCTGGCCCATGGAGCCGCCCTTGCGGAACGGGGTGACGGTGCCCGACTTGCCCGCGCCTTCAACGCCCACCATGTCCGCGTCGATGCCGGTGGCAATGACGGTGATGCGCATTTCCTCGCCCGCCGTTTCGTCGAACACGGTGCCGAAGAAGATGCGCGCGTCTTCGTGCGCAGCTTCCTGAATGATCCCGGCTGCTTCGCTGACTTCGTCGATGGTCAGGTCGGGCCCGCAGGTGATGTTCATGAGCACGCCGCGCGCACCATCAATGGACACGTCTTCCAGCAGCGGGCTGGTGATGGCCTTCATGGCGGCCTCGCGGGCGCGCGATTCGCCGCGGGCGATGCCCGCGCCCATCATGGCCAGGCCCGATTCGCCCATCACCGCCTTCACGTCCGCGAAGTCCAGGTTGATGAGGCCGGGCACCATGATCAGGTCGGAAATGCCCTTCACCGCAAAGTACAGCACTTCGTCGGCCTTCTTCAGCATTTCCACGAAGGTGGCCTTCTTGGGGGCCAGGGACAGCAGGCGGTCGTTGGGAATGGTGATCAGGCTGTCCACATGCTCGCGGAATTCGGAGATGCCCACTTCCGCCGCTTCAAGGCGCTTCTTGCCTTCGAAGAAGAAGGGCTTGGTGACCACGCCCACGGTCAGCGCGCCAAGTTCCTTGGCCGCCTGCGCGATGACGGGGGCCGCGCCGGTGCCGGTGCCGCCGCCCATGCCTGCGGTGACGAAGACCATGTCGGCCTCGCCGATGGCGTCCTTGATGGCGCTCATGCTTTCAAGGGCGGCATCGCGACCGATGCCGGGGTTGGCGCCCGCGCCGAGGCCCTTGGTCAGCTTGTCGCCGAGCTGGATCTTGAGTTCGGCGGAAGACCGGCTGAGGGCCTGGATATCGGTGTTCGCCGCGATGAAGGTAACGCCCTTCAGCGCAGAGGATATCATGTTCTGGACCGCGTTGCCGCCACCGCCGCCGACGCCGATGACCTTGATCTTCGCAGTGCTTTCGGCATCGATCTCGTGAAATTCCATACGCCTCTCCTTGTCCGAATGACTATTCCGTTGGACCCGCGGTTTACGAGATGTCGGAGAACCATTTGCGCATGCGCGACAGCACGCGGTTGAACACGTTTCCGTCGCGGATGCGGAACTTGAGTTCAAGGCCCTCCTTTTCGGCGCCGTAGCGCAAAAGCCCCACGGCGGTGGCGAACTTCGGGCTGTTCACCACGTCACGCAGCCCGCCCACATTCCGGGGGTAGCCGATGCGGGTAGGCATGTTGAAAATCTGCTCGCCAAGTTCCTGGCACCCGTCGATGAGGGCCGTGCCGCCGGTCAGCACCACGCCCGCCCCGATCATGTTCTTGAAGCCGGAGCGGACGAGTTCCTGATCCACCAGCGACAGGATCTCCTCCATGCGGGGTTCGCAGATTTCGGCAAGCACCTGGCGCGACAGGCGACGCGGATCGCGCCCGCCCACGCTCGGCACCTCGATGAGGTCGTCGTTGCGCACAAGGTCGGCCATGGCGCAGCCGTACTTGACCTTGATCTTTTCGGCCGAAACCATGGGGGTGCGCAACCCGAACGCGATGTCGTTGGTCAGGTTCTGTCCGCCCAGCGCAAGCACGCCCGTGTGCTTGATGGAATCGTTGGAGAACACGGCGATGTCGGTGGTGCCGCCGCCAAGGTCGACGAGGGCGACGCCAATCTCCCTCTCTTCCTCGGTCAGCACGGCCTTGCTGGAGGCCAGCGCCTCGAGCACGATGTCCGACACGTCGAGCCCGCTCCTGTGGCAGGAACGCACGATGTTCTGGGCGGACGTCACGGCGCCCGTGACGATGTGCACCTTGACCTCGAGCCGCACGCCCGCCATGCCGAGCGGGTCGGCAATGCCGCGCTGGTCATCCACGATGTATTCCTGCGGAAGGATGTGGATGACTTCGCGGTCCAGCGGAATGGCCACGGCTTTCGCCGCGTCCAGCGCGCGTTCGACGTCCTTGGGCCCCACCTCGCCGCCCTTGACGGCGATGACGCCATGACTGTTGAAGCCCTTGATGTGGCTGCCCGCGATACCCGCATAGACCGAACGGATTTCGCAGCCAGCCATCAGTTCGGCTTCTTCGAGAGCTTTCTTGATGGACTGGACGGTCTGCTCGATGTTGACCACCACGCCCTTGCGCAGGCCGGTGGAGGGACTGGTGCCGATGCCGACGATATCGACCCCGTCGGGCGTGGCTTCTCCCACGACCGCGCAGATTTTCGTGGTACCGATATCAAGGCCGACAATCAGATCCGACTTGGGCATCTGCTACTCCTGTTTACGCGATGCCGAACGGGTGCCATAGGGGCTGCCCGTGCGGTTTCGCACTGCCGGGTCAGCCGCCGAGGGCGGCGTCCTTCTGTACCCAGACGTTGACGCCCCCCGCCTTTACCTCGCGCACCTGCTTAAGTTCGCCCCGACGGGCAAGGTCGTCGAGCACCTTACCCAGCCTGTCGAGGTTGTCGCGCCAATCTTCCAGCGCGATGCTGAGCCGCAGGTCGCTGTTTTCCAGATACAGTTCCACGCCCTTGCCGGGACTGAGGCGCACCCACGAAACCAGGGCGATGTCCACGGGCAGCCTGGCCCGCTTCAGATCGCCGGTTATCTCGGGCAGCCGCTCCAGGGCTTCCTCGGCCCCCGCCTCCACTTCCAGCGTGGGCAGCGAGGTGAACCGGCCCGCCCCCACCGGGGCGATGATGTTGCCGTGTTCGTCAGCGTAGAGCAGCTCTGCACCGCGCTGCACCCAGAACTTCGGTTCCCGTTCAGCGACTTTTATCGCAAATCCGTCAGGAAGCAACCTTTTTACGGATACTTCCGTAATCCACGGGTTGCGCAGCAGCCCGGACTCCATGTCCGCGATGTTCACCGCAAGGCTGTTCGTGCCGGGGGCAATGCCCGCCAACCCCAGGATTTCCTCCTGTCTTAACCTCAAATTGCCGGAGACTTCAATAGTTTTGACTGCAAAATATTCAGATCTTGTCGCGTATCTGTAGATGTACAACAAGCCTACACTTATACCGACAAGCAGTATGACAGACATGGCCATTGTGCAGATCCACTTGGCGAAATACAGCAGCCCGCGACCAGAATTCGTCGTGACCTTCTGAGGCTTCACGCTTTTTCTGCTGTACGCATTCTTCACGCCTTTCTTACCGCGTGACAGTGCTATCGCCATGACCAGACCTTCACTTCAAGCTCAAGCTCAACTCCAAAACGTTCACTCACGGCAACTCTTGCGCACTGCAATAAACTGAAAGCATCTTTTGCAGTGCCATTCCCTTCATTGACCATGAAATTAGCATGCATCATGGAAAATGCCATATCACCAATGCGGTATCCTTTCATACCAGCAGCGTCCAGCAGCTTTCCGGCAGGGTTCACGGATGACGGATTGCGGAATACACAACCCGCGCTATGGGAAAGCACAGGCTGCGTGGCTTTCTTTTTCAGGTAGTTGCCGCGCATGGCGGCATGCACCATGGCGCTGTCGCATCGCGACAGGGCAAAGGTGGCGGCGGTGACAAGATACCAGCCGTCCAGCGGCGTGCCTGCCTCGTCCAGCACCCCGAAATGCCGGTAACCGTAACGGAACCTGTCGCGGCCAAGGGTCACATGCCCCAGCGCGGGCGAAAACACGGAAACGGCATGCAACACAGCACCGCACTCGCAACCGTAAGACCCTGCATTCATGGCCACGGCGCCGCCCACCCCGCCGGGTATGCCCGCCAGGCCCTCCATGCCGCGCAGCCCCCATGCGGACAGGCGCGACACCAGGCGCGGCAGACGCTGCGCC
>NZ_VRYY01000140.1 GCF_015731765.1 Nitratidesulfovibrio oxamicus | reverse complement strand
GCCGGAGCGCCGGACCGCCGGAGCGGAGGAGGCGGCAGCCGGGCCGCCCTCCGGAACAATGGTGCGCGCCCGGCCCGTGGGGCCGGGCGCGCTGTGCATGTTACATCTTCAGCCCCAGGGCCTTGGCCACGCCCGCGCCGTAGGCCGGGTCGGCCTTGGCGCAGTTGCCCACATGGCGTCGCTTGATCTCTTCCGGCGCATCGCCCATGGCCCGCGCGGTGTTCTGGAACAACTCGTCCTGCTGCTGCGGGGTCATCAGGCGGAACAGGCGCCCGGGCTGGTCGTAGTAGTCGGCGTCGTCTTCGCGATAGTTCCAGTGCGCGGCATCGCCCTTGATGGCCAGGGGCGGCTCGGCGAAGTCGGGCTGTTCCTGCCATTCGCCGTAGCTGTTGGGTTCGTAGGCCAGGGTGCTGCCGTGGTTGCCGTCCACCCGCATGGCGCCGTCGCGGTGGTAGCTGTGCACAGGGCAGCGCGCGGCGTTGACCGGGATCAGGTGATGGTTCACGCCCAGGCGGTAGCGGTGCGCATCACCGTAGGAGAACAGGCGGCCCTGCAGCATCTTGTCGGGAGAAAAGCCGATGCCCGGCACCACGTTGGCGGGGTTGAACGCGGCCTGCTCCACCTCGGCGAAGTAGTTTTCGGGGTTGCGGTTCAGTTCCAGCACGCCCACCTCGATGAGCGGGTAGTCCTTGTGGAACCACACCTTGGTCAGGTCGAAGGGGTGGTAGGGGCTGGTGTCCGCGTCCTTTTCGGGCATGACCTGCACGTACATGGTCCACTTGGGAAAGTCGCCGCGCTCGATGCTGTCGTACAGGTCGCGCTGGTGGCTTTCGCGGTCCCTGGCCACGATGGCCTCGGCCTCGGCATCGGTCAGGTTCCTGATGCCCTGCTGGGTGCGCAGGTGGAACTTCACCCAGTAGCGTTGGTTGTCCGGGCTGATGAAGCTGAAGGTGTGGCTGCCGAAGCCGTGCATGTGCCGGTAGCTGGCGGGAATGCCCCGGTCGCTCATGACCACGGTGACCTGGTGCAGCGCCTCGGGCAGGGATGTCCAGAAGTCCCAGTTGTTCTTGGCGCTGCGCATGTTGGTGCGCGGGTCGCGCTTCACGGCGTGGTTCAGGTCGGGGAACTTCAGCGGGTCGCGCAGGAAGAAGACCGGGGTATTGTTACCCACCAGGTCCCAGTTGCCCTGCTCCGTGTAGAATTTGACGGCGAAACCCCGGATGTCGCGTTCCGCGTCGGCGGCGCCGCGTTCGCCCGCCACGGTGGAAAAGCGTACGAACAGTTCGGTCTTCTTGCCGATTTTCGAGAACAGGGCAGCCTTGGTGTACTTGGTGATGTCGTGGGTGACGGTGAAGGTGCCGTACGCGCCGGATCCTTTGGCGTGCATGCGCCGCTCGGGGATCACCTCGCGATCGAAGTGGGCCAGCTTTTCCAGAAACCACACGTCTTGCAGCAGCATGGGACCGCGCGGCCCGGCGGTCATGGCGTTCTGGTTGTCGGGTACCGGAGCGCCTGCGTTGGTGGTGAGCTTGTGTTTTGTCATGGGTTCCTCCCGTTGGGGGCTTGTTGGATGTCGGTCGGGTGAGACGGTGCTACAATAAATGATAAAAATACTTTTGTAATAATTATTATTCACAAACGGAGACGGCTGTCAACGGAAATGAACAGGCCCGGCGGGGCCGGGCCTGATATGGTGTGGAGGGTGCTGTAAAAACAGTGCTATTTGAAGGGACGCATGTGCGCGGCCAGACCGGCCAATTAGGCCAGTCCGGCCAATTCGATCAGTCCGGCCAATTAGGCCAGGCCGGCCAATTCGATCAGTCCGGGCGGTGCTCCGTGTGGCGGGCGGCCTGGCCGTCGGTCGGGGGCGTCGGGGCCGCGCCTCGGCAGGCAGGGCACAGCCCGAACATGTCGAACCGGTGGCTGTCCACGGCAAAGCCCGTTTCGGCGGCCATGCGCGCCACCAGTTCGTCCAGTCCCTGCAGTGTATAGTCGGCGATGGCCCCGCAGCGGGTGCAGATAAGGTGGGGGTGCGGTTTCGGGTGCCTGCCGTCGTAGCGGCTGCCCAGTTCGCCAAAGCCCAGTTCCAGCACCTCGCCGTCTTCCTTCAGCAGGGCGATGGTCTTGTACACCGTGGCCAGGCTGGTGGTGGGAAAGTCCGGCAGGATGGACTGGTGCAGTTGTTCCACCGTGGGGTGGCCGTCGTGTTCTATCAGGGCGCGGACGATGGCCACCCGCTGGGGGGTGAGCCGGTGTCCGTTGTCGCGCAGGCGTTCCAGCAGGGAGGCGAGGCGGGTGCGGGTATCCATGGGGTGCCGGTGCGTTCCGGAGCCGGGGCGGTTGTCGTGCGTGTGTCGTCGTGGCCCATTGCGACCCGTTGCTGATGGTCGCGATCAGCCGTGGCCAATCATGGCCGCCCCGGCAGTCGGGATCCCTTGCGGGTCGACTGGCGGGGCAGCCGGGAGAGCGGTTGTTTGCGGATAAAAGATATTCCGGAGCAGAGGGGGTGTCAACGCGGGGTCTTGCCGGTGTCGTCGGCGGAGCCTTCGCTCTTGCGCGGGGTGCCCGGCACCCAGCCCAGGGGCGGGGCGGCCTGTGCATCCGCCCCCGCGCCGCGCGTCTTCAGCATCGAGATCAGCATGGACCCGGCGATGATGCCGAAGGTCACCAGCAAGGCGGCGCCGGTGGAAATGATTTTGGCGTCGAAGGCGGCGTTTACGATCATCTTGCCGCCGATGAAGACCAGCACCAGCGACAGGCCGTACTTGAGGTAGCGGAAGCGGTGGATGACCCCCGCCAGCGCGAAGTACAGCGCCCGCAGGCCCAGGATGGCGAACACGTTGGAGGTGTACACGATGAACGGGTCGGTGGATACGGCGAAGATGGCGGGGATGGAATCCAGCGCGAAGACCAGGTCGGAGAATTCGATGATCACCAGCACCACCAGCAGGGGGGTGGCGTGCAGCAGGCCGTTCTTGCGCACCACGAACTGCCCGCCCTCATACCCTTCCGTCAGGCGGAAGTGGCGGCGGAACAGCCGCACCACCCGGTTGCCGGAAAGGTCGGGCTCGCTGTCGGCGGCCAGCAGCATCTTGATGCCGGTAACGACCAGAAACCCGCCGAACACGTAGATCACCCAGTGGAAGGCGTTCAGGATGGCCGCCCCGGCCAGGATAAGCCCGGCGCGCATGGCCAGCGCGCCCAGAATGCCCCAGAACAGCACCCGGTACTGCAATGAGGCGGGCACCGCGAAATGGGTGAACACCAGCACGAACACGAAAATGTTGTCCACGCTCAGGCTTTTTTCGATGAGGTAGCCGGTTATGTATTCCAGCCCTTTCTGTTCGCCCATGAACACGAATACGCCGCCGCCGAAGGCCAGGGCCAGCACGAAGTAGGCAAGGCTCATCCATAGTGCGCCGGACAGGGACATTTCCTTGTCCTTGCGGTGCAGCACGCCAAGGTCGAAGGCCAGCAGGACGAGCACGAAAAGATTGAAGCCGCCCCAAAGCATGTAGCCGGACATGAACGTTCTCCCTTCCATAGTGGGTCGGTTGGCATCATCCGAGTGAAACGGTGCGAAACCGCGCGCCGGGCAGCACGGTGGCCGTTGCTGCCGGGCGGGTACGTTTTTCGAGGAATGCAATCTAACAGGATGGCGGCCCGGAAGCAACGAGGCAGCCGGTGGGGACGTCGGCAGCCCAGGCGCATGGTGTGCCTGCCATCGCAAGGGGCAGGGTATCCGGCAACGGAGTGATGCGTGAGCGTCACGCAGTTGCGCAATGTTTTGCACCATGCAGAAAAGAAAAGCATTTTGTCTTGCGCGACGGAGCATCCCGGACTATAGCGCATGCAACGGGGACCGCATTGCGCAGGCAGGCGCCCAGGGCGCCGTACCTCGCCACCTTCAACCGTCGCAGAAGGATGTCCGTTCGATGAGGTACTTGTTGCTGGCCATCATCATTCTCACTTCGGCCCTGTTCACGTTCGTCCATGCGCAGAACGAGGTGTCGCGCGGTGCCGCGGCATCCGCACCCCTTGAAGCAACGCAGGACCGCTGAGCCAATCCGGCGTTCCACGCCGGGCGAACGCGCCGACCAGTCTTCGGACTGGTCGGCGCGTTCCGTTTTTTCGGGCGGGAGGGAGCGCCAGTGGCCCCTGTGTCCCACGTACACCCCGTGCCCCTTGTGCCCCCTGTGGCAGGGCCGCGACACCGGACAGCGGCAACGGCAGTCCGTCACGGCATAATGGGTTGCGTACCGCGGCGGGGCGTGCTGTCGTCGGCGAACGCATGATAATTCATGGTGTTGTGCAACGCCTGTGCAGCGTGGCGCGAAGCGCGGAGCAGGTGGTGTGTCAGGGCTTGCATTGGCCGCGGGATGATGTATAGTAAGGGCGTTGTGTCCGGAACAGTTTTTCGCGAAGCACACGGAATTTACCCTCACAAGACCAGCAAGGAATCTCCCATGCGTTTCATTTCCCTTTCCGCCCGCGCCACCGCATTCACCGGCTCCGACCGGTTCTTTGCCCGTGGTGAACGCGTCACCGGGACGGGAGGGGGCGCATAGCGGCATTCCGCACGCACACGCAACACGCGACCCCGTCCACCACCCTGGTAGACGGGGCTTTTTTTTACCCACCCGACAAACTTGCCCCAAGGGGCACCCGGCGCCTGCCGCCCCCCCCGCGTACAGCGCGGGCAGGCCGAGGCCGCGCCGAAGGAGGAACGACATGCGCGAAGAAACCATTGCCGTGGTACGGCGCAGACTGAAGCAGGAAATCCGCGATCTGCGCGAGGCCCTGGACCGCTGGCGCGGTCTGCAGGGTGTGGCGGACGGGGGCGACCCCGAGCGGATGCCCGACGTGGAAGGCATGACCTACCGGTCGTGGAAGCAGCGCACCGAGACACGCTTGCAGGTGCTGCGCGCCACGCTGGAACGGCTGGACGACGAGGACTTCGGCTACTGCGACGACTGCGGCAACGAAATTCCCGCAGCGCGGCTGCTGGCCGTGCCCACCACCACCCGCTGCGTGCACTGCATGTCCGCGCGCGAAGAGCGCGGGGCGCAGGCCCGGCCCATGGTGTTTTGACAAGGGGGCTCCGCATTGGCGGAGCCCCTTTTGCGCGTCCGGGCATACCCGCGCTTGCGGCGGAGAGTGGGGTGCTCCCTGTCCCGGCGCAGAGGCCGTCGGCCCGGTGTCTGCCGCGAAATCGCTTCGGCCCGCCATGCTCCGCCCCGCTGCGGAGACGCGAAAGGGGCGTGGCGTCCCCCCGCCGGACACGACGGCCTCCCTTTTCGTGTGCGGGACAATTTCTCGCACAACCATGCACAACCGTTCATAACCGTGCATAACCGGCCCGTTTACCCGTCAGTACCCGCCCCGTTGCCTCGCCGCCCCGCCCCCTGATACAGCAAGAGCACGGCATCCCCGCGCATTATTTCTCTTCCCCAGTCCCCGCTCCCGCAGGAGGCCCCATGCTCGACGCGATCATGTTCCTGTCCGGCACCATGGTCATGGTGCTCGAAATGGTGGGGGCGCGGCTGCTGGCCCCGCACCTTGGCACCTCGGTCATAGTCTGGACCAGCCTCATCGGCGTGGTGCTCGCCAGCCTGAGCGCGGGCTACTGGCTGGGCGGGCGCCTGGCCGACCGCACCCTGTCGCGACGCACCCTGTCGCGCATCCTGGCCGGGGCCGCGCTGTCCGTGCTGGCCGTGGCCCTGGCG
>NZ_VRYY01000139.1 GCF_015731765.1 Nitratidesulfovibrio oxamicus | reverse complement strand
CCGGAGGCTGCAGCCGCGCCCGCCAAGCCCGCCCGCAAGGGGAAGGGCAAGGCAGCGGCCAGGGATGGTGCCCCGCCAGCCGTATCCGCCGACGCTGCCGCGGCTACACCGACAGCCGCCGCCAAGGCCCCGCCGACAACCGGTCAGCAGGGCATTGCCGGACTGGGACTGGTGTTCCGCTACGAGCCGCTTGGCGGCGACGAAGCCGCCAACGGCAAATGAACGTGCGTGTACTGGGCCGGATGACCGGGGACGGTTCCGATTTTCCCGATCCGGTCGCCGCGCCGCCCGAAGGGCTGCTGGCCGTGGGGGGCGATCTTTCGCCCGCCCGGCTGGTGGCCGCCTACCTGCGCGGCATCTACCCGTGGTACGACAGGGGCACGCCCATCCTGTGGTGGTCGCCCGACCCGCGCTGCGCGTTGCTGCCGGATGAACTGCACGTCTCGCGCAGCCTGGCGCGGTGCATCCGCTCGAACGCCTTCGAGGTCACCTTCGACAAGGCCTTTGCCCTGGTCATCCGGCGCTGTGCCGCCACGCCCCGGCAGGGACAGCGCGGCACCTGGCTGGTGCCCGCCATGATCAACGCCTACGAGGCGCTGCACCGTCTGGGCATCGCCCATTCGGCGGAGGCATGGCAGGACGGCAGGCTTGTGGGCGGGCTGTACGGCGTGGCCCTGGGGGGGGTGTTCTACGGCGAATCCATGTTCCACCTGGTGCCGGAAGCCTCCAAGGTGGCCTTCACCTGGCTGGCGACCTGGCTGCGCCACGCGGGCTGCACCCTCGTCGACTGTCAGCAGACCACGCCGCACATGGTGCGCTTTGGCGCGCGCGAACTGCCGCGTCCGGAATTTCTGGCCCGGCTGGGGGAAGGTGTGGGCGGCGCGCTGCGCCTTGCCGACGGCAGCGAGGTGCGCTGCCCGGAAATTTCGGAGCTGCCGATGCGGACCATGACGCCGGGACCGAGCGCCCCGTGGATGGTCGCGCGGCTGGCGGGGCCGGAAGCAATGCCGACCCGGCATTGGCGTGTCCCGGCGGGTTTCAGGCCCTTGTAGCGGGCGAAGGGCGACGCTGGCCGCGCGGCCCGTCTGCGGCGGGGCATGGTGCTTGCCCGGAGAGCATTGGCGCGGACGCGTGCTTGCCCGGACGTGTACCGGGCCGGGACATGCAGGGCTGCAGGGCACCGGACCGTGCTGCTGTCCGATGCCGCGCACCCATGTGGCGCGCGGCGGCGCAGCGGGTTATTCCTGTTCGTGCACCAGCGGCTCGTGCTGGGCCAGGTCGTAGAAACCGCGAATGGCGAAAGGCAGGGGGTAGCGGGGCACCTCGTCGAAGCGGATGACCCCCATGGTCTTGCCCTCGGGCAGGGCGGAAAAGGGCACCACGCCGCGCGGCACAGGCAGTTGCAGCGGGCAGGCGATGATGCAGGTCAGCCGGTCGGCGTAGCGTTGCGAAAGGTAGTTCACCACCGCATCGCGCTCCGCCTCGGTGAAGGCTTCCAGCACCATGCGCAGGGCGTCCGTTTCCGCTTCGGGGCCGGTCAGGTCTTCACTGCCGGGTGCGTCCGGCTCCAGCGGACCGCCCACCAGCCCGGGCGCCGCGCGCAGGTTGGCCAGCTCTGCTGCCGTTGCGGCCTCGTCGACCAGCCGGAAAAGATGGGCCTGTACGTTGCGCCGCCCCTTGAAGGTGCGGATGGTGACGGATATGACGTGGATGCGTTCCACAGGGGGCGTGCCTTCCACGGGAATGACGGTCAGTTCCATGCGTGCTCCATGCGTGGTTCCGGCCTGCCGGGTCGTGGACCTGGCCGCCGGAGGCGCGTGCTTCGTCGGGTTTGGCGGTACGGCAGTCGGGATGCACCTTCGGGTGCAGGCAACGGGCCGTGCCGCTTCCGGATTTTCTAGACCATCTTTCCGACGGATGGAAGGGGGCGGCAGGCCGTACCGCGTCTTCGTCCCCCCTCCGACATGTTTCCATCCGGTCGCATGGTCACGCCGCCGTAGTGCGGCAGCGTGCCGTCACGGCCTTTCAGGATTTACCACCGGCCTTCGGGCCACGGATGCACACATGACCCAATCCCCGTTCATCCTGCGCACCGACTACGAGCCGCGCGGCGACCAGCCGGAAGCCATCGGCCAGATCGTCTCCAACATCGAGGCGGGTGTTACGGACCAGGTGCTGCTGGGCGTCACCGGTTCCGGCAAGACCTTCACCATGGCCCAGGTCATTGCCCGCTGCGGCAGGCCCGCCCTTGTGCTGGCCCCCAACAAGACCCTGGCCGCCCAGTTGTACAACGAGTTCCGCCAGTTGTTCCCGGAAAACGCGGTGGAATATTTCGTCAGCTATTACGACTACTACCAGCCGGAAGCTTACGTGCCCGCGTCGGACGTCTACATCGAGAAGGATTCGTCCATCAACGACAATATCGACAAGTTGCGCCACGCGGCCACCCACGCGCTGCTCACCCGGCGCGACGTGGTCATCGTGGCCTCGGTGTCGTGCATCTACGGCTTGGGTTCGCCGGAATACTACGCCAAGCTGATTATCCCCGTGGAGACCGGGCAGCGGCTGTCCATGGATACGCTGATCACCCGGCTGGTGGAGGTGCAGTACGAGCGCAACGACTACGACTTTCATCGCGGCACCTTCCGGGTGCGCGGCGACGTGCTGGAGATCATTCCCGCCTATCACCACGAACGGGCGCTGCGCATCGAGTTCTTCGGCGACGACATCGACGCCATCAACGAGATCGATCCGCTCACCGGGCAGGTGCTGGCATCCGTGGGCAAGACGGTCATCTACCCCGCCAGCCACTACGTGTCCGACCGCGATAACCTGGTGCGCGCCATTTCCGACATCCGCGACGAACTGGGCGAGCGTTTGCGCGAACTGAAAGGAGCCAACCGGCTGGTTGAGGCGCAGCGGCTGGAGCAGCGCACCATGCTCGACCTCGAAATGATGGAGGAAATGGGCTACTGCAACGGGGTGGAAAACTATTCGCGCCATCTGGATGGCCGCAAGGCGGGCGACCCGCCCTCGTGCCTGCTGGACTACTTTCCCGACGATTTCCTGTTGTTCGTGGACGAATCGCACATCACGGTCTCGCAGGTGGGGGCCATGTACAAGGGCGACCGCTCGCGCAAGTCTACCCTTGTGGACTACGGGTTTCGCCTGCCGTCCGCGCTGGATAACCGCCCGCTGGAGTTCCACGAATTCCTGGCCCGGCTGAACCAGGCCATCTATGTGTCCGCCACGCCGGGCAAGTGGGAACTGGACCGCTCGCAGGGCATCGTGGCCGAGCAGATCATCCGGCCCACCGGCCTCGTGGATCCCATCGTCGAGGTGCGGCCCACCAAAGGCCAGGTGGACGACCTGCTGGGCGAATGCCGCCTGCGCGCCGCGCGCGGCGAGCGGGTGCTGGTGACCACCCTTACCAAGCGCATGGCCGAAGACCTGACCGAATACTTCAACGAGATGGGCGTGGCCGCCCGCTACCTGCATTCCGACATCGACACCATGGAACGCATGGCCATCATCCAGGCGTTGCGCCGCAAGGAATTCGACGTCCTGGTGGGCATCAACCTGCTGCGTGAAGGTCTTGATATTCCGGAGGTTTCTCTGGTATCCATACTGGATGCGGACAAGGAGGGCTTTCTGCGCTCCGCGGGTTCGCTCATCCAGACCTTTGGCCGCGCCGCGCGCAACGTCGAGGGCCGGGTGCTGATGTACGCGGACGTGGTGACCCGCTCCATGCAGGCCGCCATGGACGAGACGGCGCGGCGGCGAGAACGGCAGATCGGCTACAACGAGGCGCACCACATCGTGCCCGCCACCATCCGCAAGGCGGTGGAAACCCCGTTCGACGCCATCTACGCCGAAGCCGCAGAGGCAAAGGGCCGCAAGGGCAAGGGGCGCAAGGGGGCGGCGCAGGCGGCGGAAACCTTTGCCCCGTGGTCCAGCGATCCGCACGAACTGGCCAGGCAGATCCAGCAGCTGGAGCGCGACATGCGCGAGGCCGCCAAGGAGCTGGAATTCGAGCGGGCGGCGGAACTGCGCGACCGCATCCGACTGCTGCGCGAGCACCTGCTGGGGGCAGGCGGCGCGGGGTAGGGCGCCGGAGATGGACTTTCCGGTTCGTCCGATACCGGAATGCCGGGTCCGGCGCGTCGCAGGGCGAGCGGTGCATCGTGCGGATTCGGCAAGCAACAGAACGCACGCCGCAGGCGTGGGCATGGCGGCGGGTTTGCTGAAGGGCATGGCGGCAGGGACAACTGCGCAATTGCGGGCCGTGGCACACCATGGCGTACATGGTACGTAAGATCAGCCCATTCCGGGTCACAACGGTCACACAGGAAGACGGCGCATGCGGCAACACCCGCTGATCATCAAGTACCATCGGCTGCGCACCCGTCTTGGGGCGTGGGGGCCTCTGGTCGTCAGCCAGTGCACCATGCTGCTGGTGTTCGCCTCGGCCACCTGGGCGTATTCGCATATCGAAGGCTGGTCCCTGTGGGACAGCTTCTACATGGTGGTCATCACCCTTTCCACCGTGGGCTTTCAGGAAGTGCACCCCCTGTCCAATCCCGGGCGGGTGCTGACCACGGTGCTGATTCTGACGGGCGTCGGCAACTTCGCCTTCATCCTCGGCGCGTTCTCGCAACTGCTGGTGGATGGCAAGCTTTACAAAGTGCTCGGGAGGCGCAGGGTGCTGAAGACCATATCCTCGCTACGTGGCCACTGCGTCATCTGCGGTTATGGCCGCATCGGTTCGGTGGTGGCGCGCGAACTGATGCAGGAAGGCGTGCCCATCGTGGTGGTGGAAAACGACCCGGTGGCCGTGGAACGGCTGGAGAACGACGGCATCGTGCACCTGGCGGGCGACGCCACCAGCGACGACGTGCTCAACGCCTGCAACATCGGGCACGCGCGGGCGCTCATTGCCGCGCTGTCGCTGGATTCCGCCAACGTGTATGTGGTGCTCAGTGCGCGCCAGCTGAACCCGGACATGACCATCATAGCCCGCGCGGGCGACGGCTCGCACATCGGCAAGCTGCAACTGGCGGGCGCGGACCGGGTGTTCCTGCCGCACCACCTGGGCGGGCTGCGCATGGCCCAGTCCATCCTGCGGCCCACGGTGACCACGTTCATGGAACTGGCGCATTCCAAGACAGACCTGAACATCCAGATGGAAGAGCTGACCGTGGGCGACGCCTCGGAACTGGCGGGCAAGACGCTGATGGCGTCGGGCATCCGGCAGCGGTTCAACCTCATCGTCATCGGGGTGAAGAAGCCCGATGGCCGCATGCTGTTCAACCCGGAATCCACCTACGAACTGAACCCCGGCGACACCCTGGTTACCGTGGGCAAGCCGGAGAACTTCCGGCAGTTGCAGGAGATTCTGTGACGGGCAACGGCGCGCCGGAAGGCGGCGCGGACACGGCGTCGGACGCCGTGCCTGCCTCTGCGCCATCCCCCGTCATCGCAACGGTCATCCTGCACTACGGCGACCCGGCGCTGGCCGCCAACCTGTCCGACACCCTGCGCCGGGCAGACCCGGACCACGCGGAGCGGGTGCTGGTGCTGGACAACGCGGCTTCTCGCCCGGCCACCGGCGCATGGCGCAGGCTGTCGAACAACCTGTTCTGGGGCGGCGCGCTGGCGTACTGCCTGGACGCGGCGCGGGACATGGGCTGCACGCACCTGTGGTTCCTGAACAACGACATTTCCTTCGAGACGCGCCCGCCGCTGGTGGCGCGGGCGGCCCTGCGCATGGCCCGCATGGGCCCGGCGCTGGCCGCGCGCGGATT
>NZ_VRYY01000138.1 GCF_015731765.1 Nitratidesulfovibrio oxamicus | reverse complement strand
CGAGGTGTCCCCAGGAAAACTTTCCACCTTTTTCTGGGTGAAGTTTGTTTTCGGTTTAACCACCGGAGTGAGGACTTGTTCCCCATACTTTTAAAGGCATTGAAGACAAGTCCAGCAAGAGATTTTACAACGGATTAGTCCGTTTTGGTTAGGTATTACCAAACGTTTTGAAGGTTGGAGAGGGGGTGTGGGGGAGAGGAAGGAAACTTTTGAAAAAGTTTCCTTCCTCTCCCCCACATGGACATCCTTTCCCATCGAAAATACAAGGGACCGCATGAAGACACTGATCCTGAAACGCGGGGAAGAGCGCCGACTGCGCGTGGGGCACCTGTGGGTGTTCAGCAATGAAGTGGACGTGCAGCGCACGCCGCTCAAGGACTTTGCGCCGGGCGAGGCCGCCGTGGTCATGGACGACGGGGGCCGCTGCCTGGGCACGGCCTACGTGAACCCGGCCTCGCTGATCTGCGCCCGGCTGGTGAGCCGCCGCGAGAACGACCCGCTGAACGCGGACATGCTCAAAAAGCGGGTGGACCGCGCGCTGGCCTTGCGGCAGGCGCTGTTCGACACGCCGCACTACCGGCTGTGCTTCGGCGAGGGCGACATGCTGCCCGGCCTTGTGGTGGACCGCTACGGCGACACGCTGGTGGCCCAGATCACCACGGCGGGCATGGACGTGCAGACCGACGCGGTGGTTGCCGCGCTGGTGGAGGCCACAGGCGCCACCGGGGTGCTGCTGCGCAACGACACGGCCTCGCGCGAACTGGAAGGGCTGCCCCGCGAGGTGCGCGTGGCATACGGCTCCGTGCCCGAGACGACAGAGATTTCCGAGAACGGCTGCACCTTCACCGTGCCGCTCACCGCCGGACAGAAGACCGGGTGGTTCTACGACCAGCGCGACAACCGCGCCTTTGCCGCCCGCTTCGCCAAGGGGCAGGACGTGCTGGACGTGTTCTGCTACGTGGGCAGCTTTGGCGCCACGGCGGCGCGCGCGGGTGCGGCCTCGGTAACGCTGGTGGATGCGTCCCTGCCCGCCGTCGAACTGGCGGTGGAAAACGTCAAGGCCAATGGCCGCGCGTATGGGCCAGGTGGTGTGGACGACGCCGACGGACTGGAGGGCGACGCCTTCGAGGCCATGGCGGAACTGCGGCGCGAGGGCCGCAGGTTCGGCCTGGTCTGCCTGGACCCGCCCGCGTTCATCAAGCGCAGGAAGGACGCCAAGCAGGGCCTGACGGCCTACCAGCGGGCCAACGAACTGGCACTCGACCTGGTGGCCGATGGGGGTGTATTCGTCACCTGTTCCTGCTCGCAGCACCTCGACAGGGAAGAATTGCGCCGCGTGCTCACCCATGCCGCGGCAAAACGGAAGATGCAGGCCCAGATCATCGCACAGGGGCATCAGGGCGCGGACCATCCGGTACACCCGGCCATGGCCGAGACCGACTACCTGAAATCCTTCACCGCGCGGATATTCCGCGCCTGAACCGGAGACATTGCGGCATGCTCGACAAGCCCCGCCTGCTCACCCCCGGCCCCACGCCCACGCCCGAAAGGGTGCGGCTGGTCATGGCCCATGACATGATCCACCACCGCAAGCCCGCCTTCAAGGCCATCATGGCGGCGGTGCAGCCCAAGCTGCGCGAGTTGTTCGGCACGGCCCAGCCGGTGCTGCCCATGGCCTGTTCCGGCTCGGGCGTCATGACCGCCGCCGTGCACGGCCTGTTCAGGCCGGGCGAAAAGGTCATCGTGGTCGAAGGCGGCAAGTTCGGCCAACGCTGGCGCGAAATCGCCGCCGTGCGCGGCCTCTCCGTGGTCTCCGTGGTGGTGGACTGGGGCCGCCCGGTCACCCCCGCGGAAGTGGAAGCCGCCCTCGACGAACACCCCGACGCCGCAGGCGTGCTGGTGCAGCTGTCGGAAACGTCCACCGGCACCCTGCACCCGGTGCGCGAGATCGCCAGGCTCACCGCCGGGCGCGACACCCTGCTGGTGGTGGACGGCATCTCCGCCGTGAGCATCTCGCCCTGCCCCATGGACGAATGGGGCATCGACTGCCTGCTCACCGGTTCGCAAAAGGGGCTGATGCTGCCGCCGGGCCTCGGCCTCATCGCGCTGTCCGAGCGGGCCTGGCGCAAGGCGGACACGGTGCCGCCCTCGTGCTTCTATTTCAACTTCCGGGGCGAACTGGCCAACCAGGAAAAGCAGCAGACCCTGTTCACCACGCCGGTCAGCCTTATCATAGGGCTTAACGAAAGCCTGGACATGTTCCGCGAGGTGGGGCTGGAGACCGTGTACCGCAAGCAGTGGGCGCTGACGCAGATGGCCCGGCGCGGGGTGACGGCCATGGGCCTTGAGCCGCTGGTGAAGGAAGGCTACACATGGGGCCTGACCAGTGTGCTGCTGCCCGAAGGCGTACCCGCCACCGGCGTGCTGCGCGTGGCCGCGGAACGCTTTGGGGTCATCATGGCCGCCGGGCAGGACCACCTGAAGGAACGCATCATCCGCATCGGCCACATGGGCTGGCTGGACTGGGCGGACCTGGCCGCCGGGCTGCACGCCCTGGCCGAGGGCTTCCGGGCCTGCGGCGGGTACATCGGCGCGCGCGACGTGCTGGAACAGGCGCTGGCCGCGTACCAGGCCGGGCTGGCGGTTACGCCGGGAACGGAGTTTTAAAGCAGCCCCAGCCGTTGCAGGGGCTTACGCATCACCCATCGAAGGGGGTGCAGGGGGTGTGCCCCCTGCCCGCCGGAGGCACCAAAAAAGCCTGCCCGGCCCCAAACGCGAGGATGTGACCATGACCGACAACGAACGCACCGGCTGCGGCTGCGCGGCTGGCGGGGCCAAGGACGGCGGCAATGGCGGCGCGCAGGACGGCGCGCCCCATGGCGCCCCCCAGATGCCGCAGGTGACCTTTTCCACCTTCATCCTGTCGCTGGCCTCGTCGGCGCTGGTGCAACTGGGCGAAGTGCCCGACCCGGACACCGGGCGCACCGGCGAAAACCTGCTGATGGCCAAGCACACCATCGACGTGCTGACCATGCTGCAAGAGAAGACGCGCGGCTGCGCCGACGCGGACGAGGCGCGCCTGCTGGAAGGCGTGCTGTACGAACTGCGCATGAAGTACGTGGTGCACAGGAAGTAGCCGCCGGTTCCCGAAGACCCTCCGGAGCATACGGACCCACGGATTGCACGGACCTAACAGATCAAACAGCGCAAGGACCACGGCATGACCATCATCCGCGCCGGGCTCGTGGGCGTTACCGGCTACACGGGCATGGAACTCACCCGCCTGCTGGCGGGCCACCCGAACATGCGCCTCGTGCGCGCCACCTCGCGTACGGAGGCGGGCCGCCCCCTGTCCGACATCTATCCCTTTCTGCGCGGGCTGCCCGGCGGCGACGTGGTCATGACCGCGCCCGACCCGGACGACCTGGCCGACAACTGCGACGTGGCCTTTCTGGCCGTGCCCCACGGGGCGGCCATGGAAATGGGCGCGACACTGCGTGAACGCGGCCTGCGCGTGGTGGACCTTTCGGCGGACTTCCGCCTGCGCGACCCCGACGTGTACGAAGCGTGGTACAAGGTGCCCCACACCCGCCGGGCCGAACTGCCCCAGGCGGTGTACGGCCTGCCGGAACTGTACGGCGATGCGGTGAAGAAGGCGGCCCTGGTGGCCAACCCCGGCTGCTACCCCACCGCCACCATCCTCGGCCTGTACGCGGCGCTCAAGCACGGGCTGGTGGAAACCGACGGCATCGTGGTGGACGCCAAATCCGGCGCAACCGGCGCGGGGCGCAAGGCCGCCGTGGGCACGCTGTTCTGCGAGGTGTCCGACACCTTCCGGGCCTACAACATCGGCAAGCATCGCCACACCCCGGAAATCGAGCAGGAACTGTCGGCCATCGCGGGCAAGTCCATGGTGGTGTCGTTCAACCCGCACCTGTTGCCCGTCAACCGGGGCATCCTGACCACCATCTACGCCAGGCTGGCAAAGCCCGTCAGTCCGCAGGACGTGCAGGCCGCCTTCGAGCAGACCTGGAAGGGCGCGCGCTGGGTGCGCGTGCTGCCCGCCGGGCAGTTGCCGGAAACCCGCCACGTGCGCGGCACCATGTTCTGCGACGTGGGCGTGGTGACGGACCAGCGCACGGGCCGCCTGGTCATTCTTTCGGCCATCGACAACCTGTGCCGGGGCGCTTCCGGCCAGGCCGTGGCCAACGCCAACCTGATGTTCGGCCTGCCCGTGGAAACCGGGCTGATGCTGGCCCCGCTGATGCCGTAGCGCACGGCGCGGCAACCATCGTTCATGCAAGGGGGCGCTCCGGCAAGGGGCGTCCCTTTTTTGCGTGCGCGGCGGGTATCGTGCGCGGTGAACGCCCGGAAACCCGCCCGCCGCGCCGCCGCATGCCCCCAGCGCCCCCAGCGCGAAATCTCGCACAGCCAGCCCCCCGCACATGATAATCATGGGCCATCATCCCCTGCCCCTGCCATACACAGGACCATAGGGGGGGTACTCCGCATGAGCATCCGGCTGCGCATCCTTCTTGCGGTTCTTGGTCAGGCCCTGTTGGCCGTCGCCCTGTGCATGGCGGTCATCGTCATTTCCAATCGCCAGTCCACCGACGGCATGGCGGTCAACCTGGCCGGCCGGCAGCGCATGCTCAGCCAGAAGATGACCAAGGAGGCGCTGGCCCTGCTGCATGGCGGCCCGGCCACGCTGCGCCAGTCCATCGCCAACCAGGTCCGCGTATTCGATGTCACGCTGACGGCCTTCATCGACGGCGGGCAGGCTCCGCTGACCCTGAAGGCCGATGGCCCCGCGGGCCAGTTGCCCCCGCCCAGCGCCACGGTGCGCGGCCAGTTGATGACCGTGCGCGGCGAATGGCTGCGCCTGCGCGGCCTGGTGGAGGCCGTCCTGCCGGAAGGAACGGTCGCCGCGCCGGACACGGCCCCCCCACTGCTGGCCGCCAGCGACGGGGTGCTGGACGCCATGAACAAGGCCGTCACCCTCATGCAGGGCGAATCGGAAAGCCGGGTGTCCACCCTGCTGGCCAGCCAGGTCACCGGGTTGTGCCTGGCCCTGGCCCTGGGTGCGGTGGCGGTGCTGGTGCTGCACCGCCAGGTTATCCGCCCGCTGTGCGCCATCCGCGACTTCGCGCGGGAACAGGCCCAGGGCCCCCGGTGCATGGACCTTGCGGGCAACTTCCACCGCGAACTGCGCGAGGTGGCCGACGCCCTGTGCGCCATGACCGGCAACCTCACCGGCGCGCTGGGCTTTTCCGAAGGCATCCTGCGCAGCATAGAGACGCCCTATCTTGTGGTGGACACACAGGAAAAGGTGCTGCGCTGCAACGCGGCCCTGCTGACGCTCATCGAGCGCGAGGGCACGCCGGAGCAGTACCACGGCATGGGCGCCTCGGAATTCTTCTACGGCGACCCGGGCCGCCAGACCGTGGTGGGCAAGGTGATGCGCGAAGGCGTGCCGGTGGTGCGCGAAGTGGAAATTACCGGACAGCGCGGCGGGGTGCGGCGGGTGAACATTGCCGCCGCGCAAATGCGCAATGCCATGGACAATTCTCTGGTGGGCGGCATCTGCCTGTACACAGACCTTACCGAACTGCGCCAGGCAGAGGCCGACGCCCAGGCCCGCACCGAACGGCTGGCCCAGGCCGCCCGCGAGGCCGACGGCATTTCGCGCCAGGTGGTGGACGGTTCCGAATCGCTGGCCGAGCGGGTGCGCGACGCGGCCATGGGCGCGCAAACCCAGCGCGACCGGGTGGACGAGACCGTTTCGGTCATGCAGGACGTCAACGCCGCCGCCGTGGAG
>NZ_VRYY01000137.1 GCF_015731765.1 Nitratidesulfovibrio oxamicus | reverse complement strand
ACCATGGCCGCCGCCTGCGGCGTGTGCGGCGTTTCCGCCGCCGTGGCCACCGCGCCCGGCGTGCGCGCCAAGCCGGTGGACCTGGCCCTGTCCATCGCCACCATTCTCGGTTTCGGCATCATGACCATGTTCGTCAGCCCGTTCATCGGCAAGATGCTGTCCCTGTCGGACTACCAGTTCGGCGCCTGGGTGGGCACGGGCATCCTGAACTCCGGCCAGGTGCTGGCCACCTGCCTTGCCTTCAACCCCAACTTCGCCCCCGGCACCGCCGTGGCCTACGGCGAAATCTGGAACGTGGTGCGCGTGCTGTGCATTCCGTTCGTGGTGTTCTTCATCACCGCCTGGTACTGGAAGGGCGAGGCCGACGCCGAACACGTCAGCCTGGGTTCCATCCTTGCCTCCAAGTTCCCCATCTTCGTGCTGGGCTTCATCGGCATGACCGCGCTGTCCTCGCTGCACATCATCGGCGCCGAAGGCTCCGAGACGCTGCACCTGATGCGTGACGTGATGGCCTGGGTGTTCGGCATCGGCCTCGTGGGCCTTGGCGCGTACATCGACGTGCGCGAAATCAAGGCCGCGGGCGGCACGCCGCTGCGCATCGGGCTCATCGCGGGCGTCTCCAAGTACGTCATCGCCATGATCATCATCCTGGCCTTCATTCCGAAGGAAGGCGCCTTCTAGGCGGCCCGCACGAGGAGAATACACATGTCCGACAAGAAGAAGTCCCTTACCGTATTCAAGAGCGACCGCCACGAGGACGTGGCCGCCATCCTGGCCTCCGCCCTCATCGTTGTGGTGGTGCTGGTCTACATGGCCTTCATCGTGCCCTCGGTGGGCATCAAGGCCTCGCAGGACGGCAAGCTGGTGGAGGTCTTCGTGACCGAAGGCGCCGAGGTGAAGAAGGGCGACAAGCTCTACTCGCTGGAAGTGGTCAAGAAGAAGTGGGTCAACAACGTGATGGAAGAGAAGATCGCCGTGGAGAACTTCACCGCCAAGGCCAACGGCAAGGTGCTGAAGGTTTCCGGCAAGCCCGGCGACTCCCTGAAGAAGGGCAAGCAGGCCATCGTCGTGCTTGAGCACGAGAAGGGCACGCTGCCTTAGGGCCCTTTCCAAATCGGGAAGCACCCCCCGGTCGCAGGCAGAGCCGGTGACCAGGGCTGCCCCCCCCCGACCGAAGCATCGCATACGCCAGACATCCGGCGGGCGGCCTTGCGCCGCCCGCCACCCGCCTACGGAGAACATGCCCACCATGAAGTCACCCATGACCGCCCCCATGAAGCTGCTGCTCGCCCTCGACGACGGACCCGGCGCACGCCGCGCCGTGGACGAGGCCATTCGCATCGCCCGCGAGAAGGGCGCCACCCTGGACGCCCTGTTTGTCATCGACGCCACGTGGGACGTGTTTACCGGGCACGACTGGCTGTCCGGCTGCAATTCGCGCATCGGCTTTCTGGAATACATGCAGGGGCTGGAGGAAAAGGCGGCGGCGGAAAGCGCGCGCGCCTTCCTGGAACGCAGGGGCGATGTGCCCGGTGAACTGCTGACCGCCCCTGGCGACGTGGTGGACGTGATCCGCGAACACGCGGCCAGGGGATACGACCTGCTGGTGGTTTCCAGCCCGTTCACCCGGGGGCTTGAGGTGATGCGCGACGCCGTGGCCCGGCTGACCCGCGATGCCCCCTGCGATGTGCTGCTGGTGCGGGCCGCCCCGGAGTAGCGCCGGAACGGGTTGCCGGAACGGGTTGCCGGAACAGGCAACCGGGCCAGGCGGCCCAAATGCTGAGACTGCGCCCGGTTCGGACACAGGGCCTGCGCACCACCCGGTGCACGCGGCCCGGAAATTTTCGCGCGGTCACCCCTGCCTGCCGCACCCCCGTGTGGGGCGACCGCTGCGACTGCCCACGGGCCCGCCGCCGCCGGAGACGACTCCGGCGGCGGCGTTGCGTTCAGGACGGTCTGCGCTTGGTGGCGACACCGTGCCTGCTGTCGGCGGCATGCCGCCGCCCACACGGCGGACACGGCGCATCAGGCGTGGGCGATCATCCGATTTCGGCGGTGCAGTGGGGACAGCGGGTGGCGCGCACATCTATTTTGCTGAAGCAGAACGGGCAGTTCTGCTGTTTGGGTGCCGCAGGGCCTTCCAGGCGTTCGCGCAGGGTGTTCACACCGCGCACCAGCAGGAACACGGCAAAGGCCACGATGGTGAAGCTGACCACCGTGTTGGCGAACACGCCCATGTTCAGGGTTACCGCGCCCGCCTGTTTGGCGGCGGCCAGGCTGGCGTAGGGGCCGGGCGCGGCGCCGTCGCGCAGGGTGACGAACAGGTTGGAAAAGTCCACGCCGCCCAGCACCAGGCCGATGGGCGGCATGATCAGGTCATCCACCAGCGACTTGACGATGGTGCCGAACGAGGCGCCCAGAATGACGCCCACGGCCATGTCCAGCGCGTTGCCCTTGACAGCGAATTCCTTGAAAGCCTTCAGCATGTGAACCTCCTGCTGCGAGAGACTGCCAGATGGTATGCACGCTTTGGCGCGCGGCGGCAACCCCGCAGCGGCGCGGCGCCTCCCCACCGGTTTTCTGGGGGCGCAAGGGATAGGGAGTGGGCGGACGGTGATGGGGCGTTGGCTGGCGAGCTGGAACGCGCGCGTCAATAGCGGCAGGGTCGGCGGGGCGGGCGGCATGGTCCCGGAAGCCCGCATGGGCCGGGAACCGGCGTGCCCTGTGGAGTCGATGAACCTGCCGTGGTGCTCTTGACGGATGAAGCGATGCAAGGGTAGGGGCAGTGCGCCCGGTTTGAAACGAGAGGGCGGCATGGCGCCGCATTCCGCACCGCACGCGAGTAGGCACGGCAAGGTGGGCGCATGGGTACCTCATCCGGCGTCGGTGGCCGCCGCGCACGCCGCAGGACGGAACGCATATCCGGCGCCAGGTTTTCCGCCACGAAGTGATGCCAAAAATGACAACACTCGGGGTGTCGCCGGAATTTTGCCAAAACATCGGATAGTTGTCGTAGCCGGTAGTGTTTGACAGCTTTCCGGATTCCGTGGCATCAAAAAGTGTTGGTCGATGGTGGCATTCCTGCCCGACGCGCTGCATTGCCGTGCGTGCGCGGGGTGGTCGCCGTTGCGGCAATGTCTTTACAATATTGTTCACTCGTTTCGTCAACATTTCGGAGGATCGAGCATGCGTAAAGGATGGTTCAAAGGCCTTGTTGCGGGTCTTGCCGTGGCCGTTATGGCCTGCCCGGCGTTTGCAGCGGACACCATCAAGTTCGGCGTGGCCGGCGCCCACAGCGGCGACCTGGCTTCCTACGGGCTGCCCACCGTCAACGCCGCCAAGCTGGTGGCCAAGATGGTCAACGCCAAGGGCGGCGTGCTCGGCAAGCAGGTGGAAGTCATTCCCCAGGACGACCAGTGCAAGCCCGAACTGGCCACCAACGCGGCCACCAAGCTGGTGTCCGACGGCGCCAACGTGGTGCTGGGCCACATCTGCTCCGGCGCCACCAAGGCCGCGCTTCCCATCTACAAGGAAGCCAACGTCGTGCTGATGTCGCCCTCGGCCACCAACCCGGCCCTGACCCAGAGCGGCGACTACCCCAATTTTTTCCGCACCATCGCCTCTGACGACCAGCAGGCCAAGCTGGGCGTCGATTTCACTATCGACAAGCTGGGCAAGAAGAAGATCGCCGTGCTGCACGACAAGGGCGACTACGGCAAGGGCTACGCCGAATACGCCAAGCAGTTCATCGAGCAGGGCGGCAAGGGCACCGTGGTGCTCTTCGAAGGCGTGACCCCCGGCGCCGTGGACTACTCCGCCGTGGTGCAGAAGATCCGCAACTCCGGCGCCGAAGCCGTGATGTTCGGCGGCTACCATCCGGAAGCCTCGAAGATCGTGCAGCAGCTGCGCAAGAAGCGCATGGACCTGCCCTTCGTGTCCGACGACGGCGTGAAGGACGACACCTTCATCAAGGTTGCCGGCAAGGACGCCGAAGGCGTGTACGCCTCCAGCTCCAAGGACGTGAGCGCGCTGCCCCTGTACAAGGAAGCCATCGAAGCCCACGTGAAGGAATTCGGCGCCGAGCCCGGCGCGTTCTACAAGGAAGCCTACGCCGCGTCGCTGGCCCTGCTGAACGCCATCGAAAAGGCCGGCTCCACCGATTCCGCCAAGATCATGAACGCCCTGCGCACCGAGTTCGTTGAAACCTCGGTGGGCAAGATCAAGTTCGACAAGCGCGGCGATGCCGAAGGCGTCGGCTTCTCCATGTACCAGGTGAAGAACGGCAAGTACGTGGAACTCAAGTAGTTCTGCGCGAGAATCCGATATGACAGGGGGGCGGGCCAGAGGCCCGTCCCCCGAGTTTTGACAAGGTGCGGCCACACCGCGCACGTACGGGAAGGCACTAATGGATTGGCAGTATTTCTGGGAACTCTTCTTCGGCGGGCTGACGCGCGGTTCCATCTACGCGCTCATCGCGCTCGGCTACACCATGGTGTACGGCATCATCGAGCTGATCAACTTCGCCCACGGCGAAGTGTACATGATGGGGGCGTTCACGGCGCTGATAGTTGCAGGTGCCCTCGGCATCTACGGCTTTCCGGCCCTGGCCATCCTGATCATAGCGGCGGCGGTTGCGGTCATCTACTGTGCCGCCTACGGCCTGACGCTCGAAAAGATCGCCTACAAGCCCCTGCGCGATGCACCGCGCCTCTCGCCGCTCATCTCGGCCATCGGGATGTCCATCTTTCTCCAGAACTACGTCATCCTGGCCCAGACCTCGGACTTCATGCCGTTTCCCAATCTGGTGCCGCAGCCCGAATTTCTTGAACCCATCGCGCACATCATGGGCGCCAGCGAGGTGCTGATCATCGTCACCTCCGCAGTGTCCATGGCCGCGCTGACGCTGTTCATCAAGTACACCCGCATGGGCAAGGCCATGCGGGCCACGGCCCAGAACCGCAAGATGGCCATGCTGCTCGGCATCGACGCCGACAAGGTGATCTCGCTCACCTTCGTCATCGGCTCGTCGCTGGCCGCCGTGGGCGGCGTGCTCATCGCCTCGCACGTGGGACAGGTGAACTTCGCCATCGGCTTCATCGCGGGCATCAAGGCGTTCACCGCCGCCGTGCTCGGCGGTATCGGCTCCATTCCCGGCGCCATGCTGGGCGGCCTTGTGCTTGGCTGGTGCGAAAGCTTCGCCACCGGGTACATTTCGAGCGACTACGAGGATGCGCTGGCGTTTGCGCTGCTTGTGCTCATCCTCATCTTCCGGCCTTCTGGCATTCTGGGCAAGGCCAAGACCCAGAAAGTCTAGGCGGCGCCCCCACAAGGTGCCTTTTGTCCTCTGTCTGCGTCAGAACGCCTTTTTATTCCGGTCGAGTACGTAAGAGTACACTCCCTGCATAAAACGCCGTTCTTCCTTGACAGAGAACAAAATCCCGCTGGCGGCGGCACCGCAAGGTCTACGGCAACCCGCAGGCTTCAGGGCCTTCTCCGCCTTGCCTGTGGTAGCCCGCAGGCAACGCCCGCCCCGCCGGGCGCCGGAACACGCAGGACACAACGACGCATTCCGAGGAAAGTCTTCATGCAAGGTCTCAAGAAATCCATACTGGTCAGCCTGTGGTTCATGTTCCTGACCTTCCCGCTCATGGTCATCAGGATCGACAGCCTGAACGGCACCATCGACTGGCGGTGGGAGAACATGCTGGGCATGGGCGTGGGTACGTTCGTGCTGTCCTTTGTGTGGCGGTTCATGCTGGCCCGCAAGGAAGCCGGGCGCGCCGCCGCCGCGGGTGGCGCCATGTCCGCGCGCGGGGCGTGGTTCGAGCGCCTGCGCAGCGA
>NZ_VRYY01000136.1 GCF_015731765.1 Nitratidesulfovibrio oxamicus | reverse complement strand
GCCCGTTGACCCCTGGGGCCACACCCGCCCGCGCAGCAAGAGGCGCATGTTGCGCCCCCGCGCGCCAGACCGCGCGGCAACCCGCTTTCGCAGGGCGGACAGGGCGTCCAGGAGCGCGTCGGACACCTCGTCCGGCACCTCCGCCACCTGGATCAGCCCGACGATGGCGGGCGAAAGATCCAGCAGGTTGTCCGGCCTGATGCCGCCCGATGCCTGCACCCGCCGCCCGATCTCCTCCTGCAGCCCCTGATGGCGGAACAGCCGCTGGCAGGCGGCGGCGGTGACGATGAACCCGTCGGGCACGCCGCCCGGCACGCCGGATGCCACGGAGGCGGCAGCCTCGCCGTCGCGCGGGGCCAACGCCGCACGCAGTTCCCCCAGCCGGGTCAGGGCCGGGTCGGCAAGGTCGGGCAGGGTAAGGTCCGGATGGCCGAAGGGCAGGGCAAGCGGGCCGTCCATGGTGGCGGGGCGGCCATAGACGATGGCCGAAACCTCGGCCTGGATCGCGTCGAAGCGGGCGGAAAGTTCAAGGTAGCGACCGGGGGCCAGTTCATCCAGCTGACGGATGCACTGGAAGACCTGGGTGGTGATGCGGGTGCACAGCGAGCGCACCGTCTGCATGCCGAAGGGATGGATGCAGCACAGGGCCAGCTCCATCTCGGTCATCACTTCCTGCAGCTTGGCCCAGGCATTGAGCACCAGCTTGAAGCGGTGATACCGCGCCGCGAAGGCCTCTTCGGCGGCGGCGCGCTCCTCGTCCCGCCGCTTGCGGCGGAAAGGCAGCCAGCAGAACAGACCCATGGCTATTTTCCGGGTGGATGTTGGTTTGCCCCCCCTGCGGCGGCGCCGTTAGGGGGTTATTTCCAAATTAGGATTCTTGTTCGTTGGCAAGGAAAACGAAACCGTCATGAGGGAACATACTCTTCTCGTATTCGACCGAGCCCTGGCCGTTAGGTGAGCTTGCGAACCTTGCCCCAGCCGTTGGTAAGCGCGGAGCGCGGATCTTACGGATGGGGACAGCAAAGCACGGATAAGGAAAGCAGAGCCATGGCGGGCGAAGTTTGACCGCGTTGCGCACGATGTCCGCAGGGCTCGCAAGCTCGCCCAACGGCCACGCCCCGCGCCCTTCGGGTCGGAAGCCAACGGACAAAAGGTCAATTTGGGAACAGCCCTACGGCCCCTTGCGCGCGGCGGCCCTGCGCTCGAGCTGGCACTGGGTGTAGGCGTCCTCGATCTTGAACAGCAGTTCGTCGAAATCGGTGGGCTTCATCAGGTAGCCGAAGGCCCCAAGGCGCATGCCCTCCACCGCCACCTCCATGTCGGCATGGCCGGAAAGCATGATCACCTCCACCCCCGGAAACTCGGTGCGGATGCGCTCCAGCGCGCGCATGCCGCCCATGCCCGGCATCTTCACGTCCATGACCACCACGTCGGCCCCTTGGCGGGCCAGATGTTCCAGCGCTTCTTCTCCGCTGGCCGCGCGCGCCGCCGGAAAACCGCGCTTGCCCAGGCGCAGGGCCAGCATCTCGGTGCTTTCCGGCTCGTCGTCCACCAGCAGGACGCGCGGCAGGGGGCGGACGCCGCCGGACGGGGTACCGTCGGGGCGGGCATCTGGTGTCGGCGTGTCGGTCATGGGGCCTCCCGGCGTCAGGGTGGCGGGCCTGCCCCCGTGCGAGCGAGGCAGCGGGGTGCGGGTCCGCCCTGCCTTCCTACCGTTCTTTGGGATGGGCCACAAGGTGGCTGGACATGCTGCAGCAATACTCTCTTGCTCCTGCACATGGAGACATGCGGGGACGCGCAGGGGCCCGCGCGCCGCCAGCCCTTCCAACTGCGCATCCGGTCCGGCCTGCCCAGCCCATGCCTATCCCGCCCATACCGTTGCGGCTGGCCCGGCACATCGCGGCCAGCCCGGGGCCACCCGCCCCTCTCGTTGTTACCGCGCGCAAATTGGGCTAGAACCGCCCCTGACCCACTGACATACCGGTACCGCAACCTCACAATTCGGCCCACGGACTCGCCATGGTGAACTGGATACTGCCCAGGGTGGTGCGCTTTCGTCCCAGCCTGCGCGTACGCATCGGCCTGCTGCTGGCCGCGCTGGCGGCCACGTCCATGGCCGCCGCCGCGCTGCCGCTGCTCATGGCCAGCGGACGGCTGTCCCTGCCCACGCCCTTCGGCACCTGGAATGCGGACCCGGCCACCGATGCCCTGGGGCTGATGCTCGTGGTCCTGTTCCTGGCGGGGCTGCTGGCCGTGGTGGTGTTCCGCCAGGTGCTGGGGCCCATCCGCCGCCTGGCGCTGGAAGGGCTGGAGGATGCCGACGCCTACGGCAACGAGGTGGAGGTGCTGGACCGCCGCCTGCGCCACCTGCTGGACACCATGCACCGTACCCAGGTGCAGCTGGAAGAAAGCCACGAAACCCTGCGCCAGACCGAAAAGCTGGCCCTGGTGGGCAAGCTGGCCGCCGGGGTGGCCCATTCCATCCGCAACCCGCTGACCTCGGTGAAGCTGCGCCTGTTCGCGCTGGAGCGCAGCCTGAAGCTGGGGCCGGACCAGAAGGAGCAGCAGGAGGACTTCGAGGTCATCGCCGCGGAAATCCGCCACCTGGACGCCATCGTCACCAACTTTCTGGAATTCTCGCGTCGCCCGCGCCTGCGCATGCAGCCGATCAGCCCGTCCGACGTGGTGGACATGACCCTGCAACTGCTCAAGCACCGCCTGGAATCGTTCAACGTGGCCGTCTCCGTGCACCGCACCGAACGTCTGCCCGTGGTGGACGGCGACGCCGAACAGCTCAAGGAAGCCCTGGTCAACCTCATCCTCAACGCCTGCGAGGCCATGGGCTACGACGGCACGCTGGACATCACGGAAGAAAAGGGCATCATCAATCCCCTCGGCCGGGCCGTGGTCATCCGCATTGCGGACAGCGGCCCCGGCGTGCCCCTGCACATCCGCGAGGAAGTGTTCCAGCCGTTCTTCAGCACCAAGGAAGAAGGCACCGGCCTCGGCCTGCCCATCGCCCGGCGCATCTTCGAGGAGCACGGCGGCTGGCTGCACCTGCATTCGGCGCACGGAAAGGGGGCCACCTTCGTCATCGTGCTGCCCGCCCGCAAGGACGACTCATGGCTAAGATCCTGATCGTCGACGACGAACTGCAGCTGCGCCAGAGCTTCCAGCGCCTGCTGGCCGGAGAAGGCCACGACGTGCGCGCCGCATCCACCGGCGAGCAGGGCATAAAGCTGGTGCGCGAAGAATTGCCCGAACTGGTGATCATGGACGTGCGCATGCCCGGCATGGACGGCCTGACCGCCCTGCGCGCCATCCGCGAGATAGACGCCCGCCTGCCGGTGGTCATCATGACCGCCTACTCCACCACCGAAACCGCCATCGAGGCCACCAAGCTGGGGGCCTTCGACTACATCCTGAAGCCGTTCGAAATCCCGGACATCCTCGCGCTCATCGAGCAGGCCGTGGAGGCGGGCCGCCGCATGCGCGCCCGCGTGGACATGGTGGCCGACGGCGAGGACGGCACCAGGCAGGAGGCGCTGGGCGAGGCCCTGGTGGGCACCAGCCGGGCCATGCACCAGGTGTACAAGGCCATCGGCCGGGCCGCGCCCACCGACGCTCTGGTGCTGGTGCGGGGCGAATCGGGCACCGGCAAGGAACTGGTGGCCCGCGCCGTGTACCAGCACAGCCTGCGCGGCGAAAAGCCGTTCCTTGTCATCAACTGCGTGGCCATTCCGGACACCCTGCTGGAAAGCGAGCTGTTCGGCTACGAGAAGGGGGCCTTCACCGGCGCCACCAACCGCCGCGTGGGCAAGATAGAACAGGCGGGCGGCGGCACCGTGTTCCTTGACGAAATAGGCGACATGCCGCTGGGCATCCAGGCCAAGCTGCTGCGCCTGTTGCAGGAAAAGCAGATCGAACGGCTGGGCGGCAGGCAGCCCATTCCCGTGGACGTGCGCATCATCGCGGCCACCAACACCGACCTTGAGGCCGCCGTGGCCGACGGGCGCTTTCGCGAGGACCTGTACTACCGGCTGAAGGTGGTCACCCTGTGGCTGCCCCCCCTGCGCGAACGCAGCGAGGACATTCCCCCGCTGGCCCGGTACTTCCTTGCCCGCTTCTCGCGCGAGATGGACATGCCGAACCCCGGCATCACCCCCGAGGCGCTGGCCTACCTGGAGGCGCAGCCATGGCCGGGCAACGTGCGCGAACTGGGCAACACCGTGCACAAGGCGCTGGTGTTCAGCCGGGGCGGGCCGCTGGGCGAGCAGGACCTGAAGCAGGCCCTGGAGGCCAACCGGGGCGTGCGTCCCGGCAGGGAAGGCCCGGCCTGCGACCTTTCGCTGGCCGCAGACCAGACCATGCAGGAGCTTATCCGCCGCACCCTCAGCGAAAGCGACGGCGAAAACGTGTTCGATGCGCTGATGGACCACGTGGGGCGGCTGGTGGTGCGCGAGGCGCTGCACCTTACCGGGGGCAACCGCACCCGGGCCGCGCGCCTGCTGGGGCTTTCGCGCCCCACCCTGCTGGCCAAGATCGAAAAGTACGGCCTGCGCATAGAGACGCAGGTTTCCTGACGGCGGGCCGCCGTCAGGGCACCGCCATTTCCGCGCCATTGCAGCGCACGGGCGGGCCACCCCGCGCCCCGTGTCGGCGCACGGCTGCCCGATCAACCAACATCAACGAAAGGCCCGCCACACCGCGTGTCTGGCCGGTTTCATCCCTTATCACCCTCTTGTGTTGCGCCCGTTTCTCGGATAGTTGCAAGACAGCAAACGGCAAGACTGGTATCTTATATTTTTTGCAAGACCCGACCAGAAACAGGAAGCCCACGGCTTCCGGAACCCCCCATAGATGCACATGCCCGTAAAGCCCGCCTTCAACCCCCTGTACCAACAGGTCAAGGAATCACTGCTCCGCCGTATTGCCGCCGGTGAATGGGCGCCGGGCAGCTTCCTGCCCAGCGAACCCGTGCTGGCCGAAGAATACGGCGTCAGCCACGGCACCCTGCGCAAGGCGCTGAACGAGCTGACCGCCGAGCGCCGCGTGGTGCGGTATCAGGGCAAGGGGACGGCGGTGGCCACCTTCGACGCGGACGAGGCGCTGTTCCGCTTCTTCCGCATCGTCAGTTGCGAGGACAGGCGCACCCTGCCCATTTCCGAAGTGCTGGGGGCCGCCCCCGGCAAGGCCGACGCCGAAGAGGCCGCGGCGCTGGACATCGCCCTGGGTGCGCCGGTGCTGCGCATAGAGCGCGTGCGTTCACTGGACGGCGTGCCGCTGCTGAACGAGCGCATCACCCTGAGCTGCGCGCGCATGCCGGGCATCGAGGCCATTCCCGTGGGGTCGCTGCCCAACACGCTGTACGACTTCTTCCAGAAGCGCTTCAACGTCACCATCGCCAAGGCGGACGAAAGCATCACCGCCGTTGCCGCCGACAAGGTCGATGCCGAGCGCCTGGGCGTGCCCGTGGGGCACCCCCTGCTGGCCATCCGCCGCGTGGCCATGGACATCGAGGAAAACCCCGTGGAGCTGCGCCACACCCGCTGCGTGACCGCCAACTTCCACTACCGCACCAAGCTTTCCTGATTCCCGCCGGGCGGTTGCCGGACGCGCGCCACGCGCCGCGCATGCGTAGCAGATAGAACGGGCCTTTCCCAAGGGGGAAGGCCCGTTTTTGTTCACCCGTGCAAGGCACGGTGATGGTCGGCTGACGATGGGCGCGCGCCCCGTCAGGTTGCGACCGCGCCCCCGGCGCGGCGCAACAGGTCCTGATGCAGCGACCACGGCAGGGTCACCCCCTCGCGGTGCGCCCGGCGTTGCAGTTCGAAACGGCGCGCGCCGGGCAGGCGGGTGGTGGGC
>NZ_VRYY01000135.1 GCF_015731765.1 Nitratidesulfovibrio oxamicus | reverse complement strand
AGGGCCAGGCCGGGGGCGTTCACGCGTACCGCCGGGCCGTCCCCTTGCGAAAGTTCCACCCCCCGCATGGCGCAGCCGCGCCGGGCCAGGGCCACGAATTCCTCCAGCACCGCGCCAAGGTCGCGGGCGGCCTCGCCGCCCTCTTCCCAGGCGTGGGCCAGGCGGTTCAGGTTCCACGCAAGGTCGCCCCCGCGCGCCACCTGTTCCTGAATCAGCGAAAGCATGGTGCACAGCCGGTCGCGGTGGGGCAGCCCTTCGCCGCACAGGGACACGAGGTCCTGCATCAGCCCGGCGGATTCGCGGATTACCGCCAGGGCGTTCTGCAATTCGTGTGTGGCCGATGCGGCAAGGTGGCCCACGCATTCGTGGGCGGCATCATCCCCACCGGTTGCGCCACCCGTTGCGCCCGTTGGGGAGGTCGCGGAGGTGGCAGTGGTCGCGGCGGGGGCGGCCATGTGGATGGTATCGTCGTGTGCCATGCCGTGTTTCCTGTGCGGTGCGTTGTGCGGAGACTCTTGCCGGGGGCTAGCTGTTGCCGCCATTGTCCTGGGCTGCCTGCGCCAGCCTGCCTGCCTCGTGCAGCTTTTCCAGCAGGTCTTCCAGTCGCAGGGGCTTCATCAGGTAGTCGAAAGCGCCCAGCTTCATGCCTTCGATGCCGTCGCGCGCGCTGCCGTGCCCGGTCAGCAGGATGACCTGCACCGCGGGGTGCCCGGCCTTGATGCGGCGCAGGGTCTCGGTGCCCTTGATGCCGGGCATCATCAGGTCAAGCACCACAACGTGGGGAGGCTCCGCCTCCACGGCGCGCAGTGCCTGCTCGCCGTCGGTGGCGATGCGCGTGGCCATGCCGCGCAGCGATAGTCGTTCGGCCAGGGTTGTGACGAACTCCTCCTCGTCGTCCACGAGCAGAACCTTCAGTTCCTGCATGCTTAGCTCCCGAGGGTGGCCGTGGGCGCCGCCTTCACGGGCAGGAAGATGGACACGGTGGTGCCCGCGCCCTCCTTGCTCTGCACCGCGATGTCGCCGCCAAGGCGCTTGATGATGCCGTAGGTTATGAACATGCCAAGGCCGGTCCCCGAGGTCTTCTTGGTGGTGAAGAACGGCTCGAAGATGTGGCGAAGCACCTCGTCGGACATGCCCTTGCCGTTATCCTTGATGGATACGCCCACGGTGTCCGGGTCGCGCAGCCAGGTGGCCAGCGTCACGGAGCCGCCGTCCGGAACTGCGGCGAAGGCGTTGTTCAGGATGTTCAGGAACACCTGCTGCAACTGGCCCCGGTCCGACGCGATGCGCGGCATGGCCTGGTCCAGGCTGACCGAGGTGGTGATGGACCGGTGCAGGGCCTCCTGTTCCAGGAAGCTCATGGTTTCCTTGAGCACGTCGTTGACGTCCAGTTGCTCGATGTTCACGTCCATGCGGCGAGAAAAGCCCAGCAGCCGATGGGTGATGGAGCGGCAGCGTTCCACCGAGCGCAGGATGGCGTCCACCAGCCCGCGAAAGCGGTCGCGTTCCGGAAAGTCCTTGGCCAGTTCCATGAGGTCGGAGGCCAGGCCCGCCTTTTCGTTGATGATGGCCAGTGGGTTGTTGATCTCGTGCGCCACCCCGGCGGCCAGCCGCCCGATGGAGGACAGCTTCTGGGTGTGTTCCATCTGCACGAAGGCGGCGATGCGCCGCTCGTCGCTGGCGCGCATGCGCCGCACCAGCAGGTCGGTCAGGCCGAAGGTCACGGACAGTATCAGCGCCACGCTGGTGACGAACAGCAGTATCAGGTCGCTGCGCAGGGTGGTCCACGGCTTGAAGATGTCGGCGCGGGGCTTCACCGCCATCAGCACGAAGTCGGCGTGCTGGAAGTAGGTGTAGGTGATGAACACGTCGCGCCCTGCCGGGTCGGTGGTTTCCAGCGTGGCCGTTTCATAGGTCATGGGCGGCATGGGCAGGGGCAGTTGGTCCAGCACGGCGCCATAGAAGCGCGAGGCGGTCTGGAGCACTCCGGCCGTGCTCACCAGAAAGGCGTCGCTTTCCGGCTCCAGCCCCATGGAGGCGATGAGCCGGTCGAACTGCCCGGTGTCGATGGTGGCGCGTAACACCCACGAATGGCCGTCGTCGGTCATGCGCTGCACGGCGATGACGATGTGCGGAAAGCGCCGGAAGCCCATGAACACGTCGCTGACGTACACGCCCTTGACCCGCGTCTGCTGGTACCAGTCCGCCGTGGAGTAGTCCTTGCCCTTCAGGTTGTACGGGCCCACATAGCTGGCGTGCACGCCGTTCTCGTCGATGAGCCCAAGGTCGATGAAGCCGGGAAATTCACCCTTCACCGCGCGGAAGATGCGGTTCAGGTTGCGTTCGTCCGCCAGTTCCGCCGGGGTGTACACCTGCGAGATGAGGCTGACGGTGGAGGCGCGTTCGGCCAGGAACAGCTCGAACGAATGGCGGGTCTTGTTCACCAGCCCGCGCACGGGGGTGACGATTTCGCGCGTCAGGGTGGCGCGGTACTGGTGGTAGTTGATGACCGACAGGATGAGCAGCGGCACCACGGCGGCGGTGGTCAGCAGCAGGGTGATCTTGCGCCGCAGGGCCTGGTAGCGTTCCGGCGCGATTTCTTCCGGCACGTCCAGCGCGGTGCGGAACAGGCTGCGGAAACGTTCCAGGCGGCTCATGCGTCGCTCCTGTGAAACAGGATGTCGCCGGGGCGCAGCGCATCGGCGCGAAACCGGGCAATGGCCTCGTCCACCGGACCCATGACGTTGTCGATGACCTCGATGCGCTTCCAGCGCAAGTACTGCCAGAACTCGTCGTCGATGCCGTTGCAGATCACCACGCGCACCTTTTCCTCCAGCGCGATGCGGCACAGTTCCTCGGAAGAGGCGTGGGCCAGCAGCACGCTGGAACGGGAAAGCTCGGCGCCGTCGGCGTCCAGGTGCACCAGCAGGGCCTCGCCCGCCAGGTCGAAGCGGGGCGCTACCTCGTCACGGTACAGGGGTATGAGCAGGGTGGCGGGCATATCAGCACATCCCGTACTGTTTCATCTTGCGCCACAGGGTGGAACGGCCCCAGCCCAGCAGTTCGGCCGCCTCGCCCCGGCGGTTGCCGGTGCGTTGCAGGGCGTCGGCGATGAGGCGGCGTTCCAGGTCGCTGACGCTGGTGCGGGCCAGGTGTTCGCCGCCGTCGCCGGGGGATGCCTGGGCGTCTCCGGTTGTGTCGGAGGCGTCCGGCGAACCCGGCTGGCCGAATGCGCCAGCAACGCGCCCGGTCCTGCGCTCGCGCTCGGCGCGGCGGGCCTCGGCCTTGGCCTGGAAAAGATACGCGGGCAGATGCGCGGGCATCACCGTTTCACCATGGCACAGGGTTACGGCGTATTCGGCGATGTTGCGCAGTTCGCGCACATTGCCCGGGAATGGGTAGTCCAACAGGGTGCGCAGGGCCTTGCCCGAGCAGCCGCGCACGGTCTTTTTCATCCGCGCGGCAAAATGCCCCATGAAGTGGTTGAGCAGGAATTCGATGTCCTCGCCCCGGTCGCGCAGGGGGGGCAGGTGCAGGCGCACGGCGGACAGGCGGCGGAACAGGTCCTCTCGCAGGCGGCCCTCGGCCACAAGTTGTTCCGGATCGCGGTTGGTGGCCACCACCAGGCGCACGTCGCACGCCACTGGGTCTGTGGCGCCCACGGGGTAGATGACCCCCTCGTCCAGGAAGGCCAGCAGGCGGCCCTGGATGGACAGGGGCAAATCGCCGATCTCGGTGAGGTACAGCGTGCCGCCCTGGGCCAGTCGGAACCGCCCCGGCTTGTTTTCTTCCGCGCCGGGGAAGGCCCCCTTGCGGTGGCCGAACAGTTCAGATTCGGCCAGAAATTCGGGCAGGGACGACAGGCTGGCCTTCACGAACGGCTCGCGGGCGCGGGATGACGCCTTGTGCACGGCCTCGGCCAGGGTGTCCTTGCCTGTGCCCGTCTCTCCGGTGACCAGCAGGGGGCCGTCGTTCTGTGCCACGGCGGGCAGGGCCTGGAACACCCGTTCCATGGCCACGCTGCGCCCCACCAGCGGGCCGAAGGCCTCGCCCTTTGCGGTCTTTTCCTCCAGTTCGCGCACCAGCGTCAGGTCTTCCACGGCGTGCAGCCAGCCCACCACGCGGCCATCGGCATCGCGCAGGGGGGACATGCTCATGCGCACCGGGATGCGGCGGCGATGGCGGTTCAGGATGTCGCCTTCCTGCGCGGGGGGCAGTTCGCCGTCGTCGATCATGTCGTAATGCGCGCCCGACGCCGTGGCCACGGTAACCCCCGATGCGGTGGTCAGCGGGCGGCGCAGCGGGCAGCGGTACAGGCAGATGCTGGCGCGCAGGGCGTGGCGGCAGGGAATGCCGCGCACTTCCGCCGTGGTGAACCCGGTCAGGGTTTCCAGCGCGCGGTTCATCAGGCGGATGGAACAGTCGATGTCCAGCAGGGCCACGCCCACGGGCAGGGCGTCCAGCATGGCGGCCAGGTCTACCGGCAAGGGCGAGATGCCCGACACGTGCGGCGGCGGTGCGCCGTGACGTGCGGGCGACCCGGCGCGGGACCGGATGCTGTGCGGGGCTGCTGGCCCTGTCTGCTGCGTGGACACGAAGCACCTGTTCCGTCGTTGCGCGTTATGCCGGGCGCTGGGTGAGGACACGGGGCGTCCGGCGTCGGGGGATGAGGTCCGGGGCGCCGCGTCGCACCCCGGACCGTTGCCCATGGCAGTTCCACGGGCGGCACATTTTTGCAAGCGGCTGTGCCGGGCGCGTTTCAGATCGGAATGCCTAGTGGCCGCCAGCGCCGAAGATGCCGGAAGCCGCCACGGTAAGCACGATGACTTCGAGCACCGCGATGGTGGCCATCAGCGGATCCTTCTTCTTGAGGAAGGCGGGAATCAGCGTGAGGTAGCAGATGATGGTCATGCCCGCGAGCAGCACGATGCCGATGAAGTTCAGGAAGTCGCCCTGCAGGATCAGGGAGGCCCAGCCCCAGCCGGTGGGCACGTTGCCCTGGGCCAGGTACACGCCCACGCGCTGGCTCCACAACTGGGTGATGACGTCCAGCGGAATGTGCGGGGGCAGGATGCCCAGCACGTAGATGAGGTAGGTGACGACCATGATGGCCAGCGAACCCCAGCAGCCGTAATAGAGCAGGTTGGCGTAGGTCACCTGTTCCGGAGACGCCTTGACGGACTGATTGGACATGTCTGTTTCCTCCTGTGCGCCGGGCTAGATGCCCAGGCCCTTCAGCAGCGCCTTGCCGCCAGAGAACAGCAGCACGCCGATGACCATGTAGCGGATGAACTTGGGCTTGGCCACGGCCAGCAGGCGCACGCCCACGAACGAACCCAGCATCAGGCCGATGATGGAGGGGATGGCCATCAGCGGGATGACGCAGCCCTGGTTCAGGTACACCCACGCGGCCGAGGTGTCGGTGATGGACAGCAGGAACTTGGAGGTGCCCACGGCCACCTTCAGCGGCACGCCCATGAGCAGGTTGAGCACCGGCACGTTGGCCCACCCGGCGCCAAGGCCGAACATGCCCGCCATGAGGCCGATGATGATGAACAGCAGCAGGCCCGGCAGGGTGCGGTGGGTTTTCCAGTCGATGACCTCGCCGGTGGAGGGTTCGATGAACACGCCGTCCATGCCGAGGGCAACGCTGATGGCGTCCTGCTTCTTCACCTCGGGGCGCACGGTGTTCTTGGACACCAGCAGCAGCACGGCGATGAACAGGATGGTGCCGCCAAGGCAGATCTGCACCACGTTGGTGGGCAGGGCCAGGCCGACCATGGCCCCCACGATGGAGCAGGCCGAGGCGATGAGCGCCACGGGCAGGGCCAGGCGCAGGCTGGCCAGGTTGCGCTTCAGCAGGCCGGGGCCGGCCGCCAGCGCGCCC
>NZ_VRYY01000134.1 GCF_015731765.1 Nitratidesulfovibrio oxamicus | reverse complement strand
GGGCGGCCAGCGCCGTGAAGTGGGCCACGGGCCAGCGGCGTCGTTCTTCGCTGGCGCCAAGCTGCATGGCCACGTATCCGGCATGGTCGGGCGGTGCGGCCTGGGCCAGTCGTGCCCCGGCCTCGGCAAGGGCGTCCGGAGTGGGCGCGCGCAACCGGTACACCGGGTCCACGTTGCCCACGCCCGCCGCCATGCGGAACAGGTCCACGAGGTTGAACGGGCTGCATCCGCGCTGCCGGGTGGAGGCTTGCAGAAAGGCCGACCACGGGTCGGCGTTGACGCCGAATCCGAACGGGTCCAGCCCGAAGCCGCGCAGGTCGCCCCCGGTTCCCTTGTCGCTCCCGTCACTCCCGTGGCCCGCCAGCAGCCGCCCCAACAGGCGGCCACCCAGCGTGGCCGTGAGGTTCAGCACCGCATCATGGGCATAGGCATCGCGCAACCGTTCGGCCCAGGTCATCAGACCCGCAGTGCAGGCCCGCCAGTCGCCACCGGGCTGCACGCCCGCCAGCAACGCCGAACCCGGCAGGGCCGCCACGTGGTCCACGCCTTCCAGCAGCGCAGCCGCCCCGGCAAAATTCTCCAGACACACCAGCCCCACCCGGTGCCCCCCCGCGCGCAGGCCATGCACCACCGGCTGCGTTTGCAGCAGGTCGCCGAAGCGGGTCAGGTTCACCAGCAGAAGGTTCATGGCGCATCCTTACCGTGAGCAGGTCCGAAAGGAAACGGGGGAGGCGGGCATCGGATTGGCGAAGCATGAGTACCACGCGCGGGTCAGCCAATTACCCAAGTGCTGACGACGCTTGCGCACGACAGGATTTTCGTTCTCCGGCAAGGAAGATGAGTCTTTTGCGAAGGGAGCGCGCGGCAGCCGTTACACGAACATCGTGAGTGTTACGGATGGCGACCGCAGCGCGCTCTTCTCGTACGTGACCGGAGCAAAAGGCGAAATCTGACGCGTTGCTCTCGATGGCCGTAAGGTTCGCAAGCTCGCCTAACGGCCACGCTTCGCGCCCTTCGGGTCGGTCTGCCGGAGGACGAAAAGACGGAGTGCGCTAGTCGGCCACCACGAAGTTGACCGCAAAATCACCCTTGAGCTTCTCGCGCATGCGCTCGGCTTCGCTCAGGGTGCTCCACGGACCCACCTGGACGCGCCAGAACCGGACCATGTCGGCCCAGTACATCCGGGCGTTCCAGCCCTGGCCTTGCAGGCGGGTCACCAGGCGGCTGGCGTTGTCCTTGTTGGAGAAGGCGCCCACCTGCACGTAGAAGCGGCCCGTCATGTCGCCGTCCTGCAGGCCGGGCACGTCGCCCACGGTTTCCACCCGCACCCGCGCGGTGCCGGGGCCCAGCATGCCGATCTGGTTGGCGGCGGTATTGGTCAGGTCGATGATCCGGTCGCCCACGAAGGGGCCGCGGTCGTTGACGCGCACGGTGGTGGACCGGCCATTCTGAAGGTTGGTCACCTTGACCACGGTGTTGAACGGCAGCAGCTTGTGCGCGGCGGTCAGCCCGTACATGTCGTAGGTTTCGCCGTTGGCGGTCTTGCGGCCATGAAAATCCTTGCCGTACCAGGAGGCGATGCCCTCTTCCGAAAACCCGTGCGCCGAAAGCAGCGGATGGTAGGTCTTGCCCAGCACCGTGTACGGTTTGGCGCGCGGTCCCTGGGGCTGGCCCTTGGGGTACTTCACGGACTGGTCCGACGGCGACGTGGAAATGCGGCGAGGGCCGGAACCGCAGCCCGCCACCAGCAGCGCGGCAAGCAGCAACAGGATTACGGAGACTACGGGCAAGGCGGGCAGGACGAGGCGGGGCGACGCGGAACAGGTCTGGCTGGGGCGAAGGTGCGGCATCAAGGCTCCGTCGGGTTGCGCCGGATACGGCGGGTACGCGGCCATGAGCGAATCATGGCGCAATCGGGCGGCAGCGGAAAACGGTCATTGCAAACACGCACGGCATGTGGCCGCAACGGGGGGGGCGGCGCAATATGCGAAACGTGACGCACCGGGCAGGGCGACACGACGCGCCGTGCGCTTTCAGGACTGTTACCGAAAACAGTCGCGCACGCAACTGCTTGCACATCCGTCTGCCACGCGCCGCAGCAGGCCGCGACGGTTACGGCGCAATGCCGTTCCGCCCGGCCCGGTGCGGCGGAGCACTCCCCATGGGGCGTGGGCGCATGCCGCCGCAGCAGTCCTGCCGGGCCACGACACGGCGGATACGCCCCCTCCGCCAAATCCAGGGCATCGGCCCTGCCCCGCACTGCCCCGGCCCTGCGCCTGACGGGGCGCGCAGGCTTGCGCCGCAAACAAAGAAAGGCCCGGAAGCGTTGCCGCTTCCGGGCCTTTGCCATCGATGGCTAGTCGTCGGAATCGCTGTCCACCACGTCCTCGATGGCCTCGGCCTGGCGGAGCAACTGTTCGATCTGGATGTCCGCACCGATGACCCCGGTGATCTCGTCCTTGTCGTCGGTGACCGCCGTGGACACGGTAAGGATGAGCTGGCTGGTGAACTGCGACTGGTACACATCGGTGATGTGCAGTTCGCCGGTCTGCATGGGCCGGATGAACCAGGCGCGGTTGGAGAAGTCGAAGCCCAGCGGCAGCTGTTCGTACTTCGACTTGTACGCCGGGTCGGTGATTGCGGCGGAGAGCAGCTTGCCCTCCTTGTCGGTGAGGTACAGGTACTGGATGAACGGGTACTCGCGCACGAAGTCGCGCATGCACGGGTACTTGTCCTCGCCGCCAAGGCCGGTGATCTGGCATTCCTGGGCCAGCTTGATGATCAGGTGCGCCGAAAGCTCGCCCGCCAGCTTCTTGATCTGGTCGAATTCCGAGGCGAACAGCTCGGGCATGAAGCGTCGCACCAGGGCCTTCATTTCCTTGTTGGAGAAGGACGTGTTGCGGCCCTTTTCGTAGGCGTCCATGATCTTGGTGTAGATCTTGCCCACGGCGGGGTGCTTCTTGGACACGTGCCGGTCTTCGGGCAGGCCCAGGTACTGGTTGATCCAGTAGGCCACGCCCGCGCGCCCCGACTTGTCGGTGATGATGATGGGCACCGGTCGGTTCAGGATCTTGCGCGTGTCGAAGATGTTGTAGATTTCCTCGTTCTTGGCCAGGCCGTCCACGTGGATGCCCGCGCTGGTGGCGTTGAAGTCCTTGCCCACGAACGGGTAGTTGTCGGGGATGCGGTAATCCAGTTCCTTCTCGAAGTATTCGGCAATTTCGTTGATGACCCGGGTATCGGCGGCGTCATCGTCGCCGGTCAGCGAGATGTATTCGATCACCAGTGCTTCCAGCGGAGTGTTGCCGGTGCGCTCGCCAAAGCCCAGAAGCGTGCAGTTGACGCCGGAGCAGCCGTACAGCCACGCCGTGGCCCCGTTGATGAGCACCTTGTGGAAGTCGTTGTGGCCGTGCCATTCCAGCCACTGTCCGGGCACGCCGCCTTCGTCCGTCATGGCGCGCACGATGCGCGGCACGGAGCGAGGCAGCGTTGCGCCGGGGTACGGCACGCCGTAGCCCATGGTGTCGCACATGCGGATCTTGACCGGCTGGCCGCTCTGCTTCGAAAGGTCCATCAGCCTGCGCGCGAAGGGCAGGCAGAAACCGTGGATGTCTGCGCGGGTGATGTCCTCGAAGTGGCAACGCGGGGTTATGCCCCATTCCAACGCCTGTTCCACCACGCGCAGGTAGTTGTCCATGGCCTTTTCTCGGTCCAGGCCCAGCTTGAGGTACAGGTGGTAGTCCGACACGCTGGTCAGCAGGCCCACTTCCTCGAACTCCATGTCCCGCGCTATCTTCAGGTCGTTGACGTTGGCCCGTATCCACCCGGTGACGCGGGGAAACTTGTACCCCTTGGCCCGACAGGCCTCGATGGCCCTGCGGTCCTTGTCGGAGTACATGAAGAACTCCGAGGCGTGGATGAGCCCGCTGCGACCGCCAAGGCGGTGCAGCATGTCGAAGATGTGCACGATCTGCTTCACCGTGTAGGGCGGGCGGGCCTGCTGGCCGTCGCGGAAAGTCGTGTCCGTGATGAACATCGGCTCTGCCGGGCGCGGCATCAGGAAGATGTCGTCGAACTCCACGCGGCTGATCTTGGAATAGGGAAAGATCTCGCGGTACAGTTCGGGGTCGTCGCGGTTCTCCAGCCGTACGCGGGAGGAAGCGCGATGAAGATGCAGCAGGCTCATGGCTAGATGGCCCTCCTTCGGGGGGTCTGATCGATACGCTGTTCCGCCTCGGCCACAAGGCGGTGCGCGCGCCGACAGCCGGGCGCCAGGGCCACGGCGGCGTGGGCGGCGCGCAGGGCGTCTTCGGGCCTGCCGCCGTCAAGCAGGGATTCCCCCGCCTGGATGAACATGCGCTCCGGCTTGTCGCCGTACAGTCCTTGCAGCAGCGGCCCGTACTCTTCACCGAACACCGAGCGCACAAGCTCGTCGCGGTCGAACAGCAGCCGCGCCAGCAGCCGGTTGCCCCCGTGGGCGGCGTAGTACAGGCACATCAGCCTGCGGATGCGGCCAAGGATGTAGCGGATGCGCCGGATTTCGCGCTCCATGCTTTCCCGCGTCTGGGCCAGCATGGATGCGAGCGGCTCGACGATGGACCGCAGCTCCTCCCCCATGTCCTGCTCTCGCAGGGCCCGGTACTGCGGCGCGTAGTGCTGGTGCTGGTAGGCGTCTTCCTTCAGCTTCACGCATTCGTGAAAGGCGTAGCCCACGGCCCAGTCCAGCATGGGCGCCACAGGGTCTTGCGCCGGGTCGTTGCGGAAGAGGTGATGCGCGGTGTCCTTCAGACGCCAGAGCAGCCCCTTGTTCATCATCTCGCCCAGAAGGTCGCGCATGACGGGGAAGGACACGGCACCGGCCTCGTCGAAGCGGTGGAACTGCCCCTCAAGCACGACGCTCGCCATGCAGAAATCCCGCATGACGTCCCGTGCGAACTCGGCCAGATTGGCCTCTACCCAGCGTCTCGACATGGTGCGTGGTACTCCAAGGCGGGATGTATAGCGTGATTTGACAAGAACGGGAAGTATGGGGTGAAGGGCTATCGCCGTGCGCGACGTGGCCTTGATGAAGACAGGCGTGCGCGGTTAGGGGGCTTGATCTCGCTATGCCTCCGGCGGGCAGGGGGTGTTGCAACGAACACCCCCTGCACCCACGCGGTCCAGGGGCTCCGCCCCTTGGAACCCCGTGTCGTCATGCACCGCATTCCTGTGCCGGACAGCTTCCCTCCGGCACAGGAATGCGGTGCAGGATACATCGGGGGTCCAGGACTTCAGCCGTTAGACGAGCGCGAAGATCGACCCGAAGGGCGCGAAGCGTGGCCGTTGGCGAGCTTGCGAGCCATACGGCCATCGTACGCAACGCGCGAGTCTTACGGCTGAAGATAGCAGGGCTGAGGCGCAGCCCCCCTGGAGCGCGGGGATGCAAGGGGCCGCCGCTCTGCGGCAGCCGTTAGGCGAGCGCGTAGATCGACCCGAAAGGCGCGAAGCGTGGCCGTTGGCGAGCTTGCGAGCCATACGGCCATCGTACGCAACGCGCGAGTCTTACGGATGGCGACCGCAGCGCGATGGCCCCTTGCCCGCCGGAGGCATAACGAAATCGAGGGCAATCAAAAGGGCTGGCGTGTCTTCGCAGAAAACACATCCAACAAGGCGCTACCTCTCCTATCCTCTCCCCTCCCCCACACCCCGCCACGCGGCTACAACAAACACACATCCTCGCCGCAGCACCGTTTCAGAAACGCCGTGTACGCCCCCAGTATCCGCCGCTCGCCCGCCGCGCGTTCCGGCGCCAGCGTCGGACACGGGTGCTCCGCCGCCAGACGTCGCAAAGCTTCCCGCTTGGGCAGCGCCCGCATGCCCTCGCCCAGTACCGCGCCATCCACGGCGGCCATGAGCAGGGCGTCGCG
>NZ_VRYY01000144.1 GCF_015731765.1 Nitratidesulfovibrio oxamicus | reverse complement strand
ACGCCCCGCCGGTGTGCGGGGCGGCATGCTGGTGCGCACCCTGCCATCCGCCGAGGCCCGGGCCATACCCGGTTGCCCACCCCTGCGAGACCCGCGCGACACTGCCGCCGAAGGCAACTCCCCCCCAGCGCCCCACGGACGCACCGGGGTGCTGCTGCAACTGCACGCCCCCGACCTGCCAGACCGGACAGCCCCCCCGGATATGCCGCATGCACCGGACGAACCGGACGAGACGGGCGGACCGGACCTGGATGGTCATCACGCCCCTGCCAGTCCTGCCAGCTCCGCCAGCTCCGCGCCCCGCCCGGTGCCGGACACCCACCTGCGCCAGGCGCTGGACGCGCTGTCCGTGGGGCTGGCGCACGATTTCGGCAACGTGGTGGCCTCCATCCTCGGCTTCGCGGAAATCGCCATCTCGCGGCTGCACGCCGCGCCTGCCACCCCGCACGCCACCGACCCCATGGTGCTGCGCAGCCTGGACAACATCATGCTGGGCTGCCAGCGCGCCCGCGAGGTCATCGCCTTTGCCCAGTCCATTGCCGGGCGGATGGACCTGAACACGGAGCCGGTCGACCTGCATGCCCTGGTCACCGCATGGTGCGCCGAACTCGCGGACGGACTGCCCCCCGACACCCGGTGGGCCGTCTCCTGCGGACTGCCCCCGGAGCGACACCCCCCATCCTCCCCGCCGATCCCGCCGGTCCCGGTCGGCACCGGCCAGCCCGGCACTCCCGGGCAGCCCCCCCACCCCGACCGACTGCCACCAGTGCGCGTGGATGCGGCCCGCCTGCGCGAAGCCTTTGCCGAGATATGGCGCAACGCCGCCTGGGCAGTGCTGGGCGCGGATACGGACCAGACGCGCACCGCACGATCGCCTGACGGCACGGGCAGAGCCTCGCAGGCCGCCACGTCCGCACGGACTCATGCTGTTCACCCGGCCCACCCCGCTCCCCCAGCATACACGGTCAGCAGTGACGACACCCCCGCCGGGCGCATCCTGGTGGAAACCACCCTGGTCCCGGGCTCGCCCCGCCTGCCCGGGCGCTGGGTGCGCGTGCGCGTGCGCGACACCGGCAAGGGCATGGATGCGGACACCCTGTGCCGCATGCGCGACCCCTATTTTTCCACCAAGGCCCGGCACGAGGGCAAGGGACGCGGCCTGGCCCGCGCCGCGGGCATCGTGCGGGCCCATGGCGGACGACTGGACATCACGACGGGGCCGGGCCTTGGCTGCATGGTGGACATCCTGCTGCCCGTGGCCGACTGAGCCTGCCCCAGGAGCCTGACGCATGGCCAATGTGCTCATCATCGACGACGACGAGTTGTTCTGCGAAATGCTGCGCTCGGCCATGGAGATGGAGGGGCACGCCTCGTCCGCCGCCCATTCGCTGGCGGACGGTGCGCGCCTGCTGGAACGCGACGTGTTCGACGCCGTGTTCCTGGACGTGCGCCTGCCCGACGGCAACGGCCTGGACATGCTGCCCCGGCTGCGTCACATGGCCAGCCCGCCCGAAATCATCATCGTCACCGCCGCGGGCGATCCGGACGGCGCTGAACTGGCCATCACCGACGGGGCGTGGGACTACGTGGAAAAGCCCGCCTCGCTGGAGCAGATGCGCTTCTCCCTGGACCGCGCCCTGCGCCACCGCAACCGGCAGACGCGCCAGTTGCGCCGCCCGCTGGACACCGGGGGCATCGTGGGGGCCAGCCAACGTCTGGCCGCCTGCCTGGAACGCTTGGCCGAGGCAGCCATGGGGGACGCCGCCGTGCTCATCACCGGAGAAACGGGCACCGGCAAGGAACTGTTCGCGCGGGCCTTGCACCGCAACAGCCGCCGCGCCTCCGGGCCGTTCATCACACTGGACTGCGCGGCCCTGTCGCGCTCGCTGCTGCAAAGCGAACTGTTCGGCTACCAGCGCGGTGCGTTCACCGGCGCCATGGAGTCGCGCGCCGGACTCATCCGCCAGGCGCACGGGGGCACCCTGTTCCTGGACGAGGTGGGCGAACTGCCCCTGGCCCAGCAAAAGGCCTTTCTGCGCGTGCTTCAGGAGCGGCGTTTCCGGCCCATCGGCAGCAAGGAAGAGGTGGAAAGCGACTTCCGTCTGGTGGCCGCCACCAATCGCAACCTGCCGGGCATGGCCGAGCGCGGGGCCTTTCGCAAGGATCTGCTGTTCCGCCTGCAAGCCGTGGAACTGCAACTGCCCCCCCTGCGCGAACGCAAGGAGGACATCCGCGAACTGGTCACCACCCACGCGGAACGCATCTGCCGCCGCGACGGCATCGGCGCCAAGGGCTTCGACCCTGAAGTGTTCGAGGCCCTGGCCGCGCATGACTGGCCCGGCAACGTGCGCGAACTGGTCAACGTGGTGGAGGGGGCGCTGCTGCTGGCCCGCGAGGAGCCGGTGGTGCAACTGGAACACCTGCCCGTGCCGTTGCGCGCCCGCATGGTGCGCCACAGGCTGGCGCCCGGTGCGGGGGCCGCCCCCCCCGGCATCCCCGCCATGGTCGGGAAGGCCAATGCGACCTGTGCGGCGGCAGCCACGGCAATGCCCGGCATGGCTGATCAGGCCGTACAATGGGGACTGGGCGGATTTGCGCCGGGCAAAGCCTGCATGCCGCATCCGGCGGCACCGGATGGCCCCCCACCCTGTCCCGCCGAACCTTCCCCCGCGCGTCAGCCCTCGTGCGGCACGCCCCAGGCCTGGAAGGACTACCGCAACGCCGCCCTTGGCAGCGTGGAAAAGGGCTACCTGCACCATCTGCTGCTGGCCAGCGAGGGCAACATCACCAGGGCCGCCCGCATGGCCGGGCTGTCGCGCCAGCGGCTGTACGCGCTGTTGCGCAAGCACGGGGTGATGCGCCAATGGGTGGATGACGGTGCGCCCGATAAAAAGTAACATTGTAAATTTTTACAAGACAAAACATCTTCAAAGTTTACAAAACCTACTCGACTTCCAATGTCATGTTTTTCAATTGCCTTTTTTAATTGATTAATCATAAAAATAACGCCATGGTACGACTTTTGATATGGCCTGAGTGTGTAGCTCCAGATCACCAACCAGGAGACCGCTCATGCTTTCCGAATTGACCAAGATCGTCCATGGCATCGTGCTGGACAGCCCCACCCCGGCCAAGGCCCTGGCCAAGGAAATAGGCAAGCCTTACTCCACCCTGTTGCGCGAAATCAATCCGTACGATACCGGGGCCAAGCTGGGCGTGGAAACGTTGCTTGAAATCATGAAGCACACCGGCAACATCCGACCGCTGGAATACATGGCGCGGCAACTGGGCTACCGCCTGGAACCCGATGCGGGCGGCGCGGAAATCCATCGCCCCCTGCTGCCCCTGCGCCTGTCTGCCGAACGCTAACCCTGCACCCAGGGTACATACAGGCCCGGCTCTGGCCTGACACCAGCCGAAACAGGCTGGCCGTCGACAGTAGCGGCCTTGAGTCGCATGGCGTCCTGTGGTGCCGGGCGGAAGCAACCCGGCAACAGGCACGCCCCACGCGCCCAACCGGCGCGCCATCACCCTGCGGGCAGTCCCGCAGCCCACCGGAGGTCAAGGTGCGGATACTGGTCGTGGACGATGATGCCGTGACGCTGTGCTTTCTCGAAGCCCTGCTGTGCAGTTGGGGGCACGAGGTGGTCACTGCGGACAATGGTCGCACGTGCATGACCTGTCAGCGCACGACCCCGGCGGACGTGGTGATTACCGACATCATCATGCCAGAGCAGGATGGCCTGGCCACCATTGCGCAACTGCGGCGCGAGTTTCCGGGCGTGAAGGTCATCGCCATGTCCGGCGGCACCCCGGTCATGGACATGGAATCGGCCATCCGCACCGCCCACCTCATGGGCGCGGACGCAGTACTGCCCAAACCGCTGGATACCGACGTGCTGCAGGGCGCCCTCAGCGCCGTATCCGCGCCGCGCGTGCTGGCAGCCACCGCCAGCCACCCGGATGCCCATCCATCGGTCATGTCCCTGCCCAAAGCCTGCTGAACCGGGTCACATGTTCTCCGTGTCGCGCCGCCCCGTCTCGCCCATTCGGACAGACGGGGCGGCGCGATGCGTTGGGGCTACCCCCGGCGCGCCACTGCCGCAAACGCAAGAACGCCGCGTCCGAAAGAACGCGGCGATGCGAATGCGGGCTGACACCTTGCGGCGTTGCCTCCCTCATGCGAAGACGCGGCAGCCCGCTACACTGGCCCCAGAATGACGCCCCCAGCCAGCACGTGCCCTTCGGCATCGTACACCGCCGCCACCTGGCCGCGAGCGGGCGGTGTTTGCGGCTCGCGAAAGCGCACGGCCATGCCGGTGGCGCCCACGGTTACCCGCGCGGGCTGGGGGGCCTGGCGGTAACGGGTGCGCACGCTGATCTCGGCGGGCCAGTCGGCAGGGTCCACCAGCAGGTTCACGTCCTCGGCCAGGCAGCCGCGCGCGACCAGGTGTTCACGCCCGCCCACCAGCAGCACGTTGTTCTCCATGTCCTTGCCCACCACGTACAGCGGCTCCTCCCAGGCAATGCCCAGGCCGCGCCGCTGGCCCTCGGTGTACTGCCACAGCCCCTTGTGGCTGCCGATCTTGCGGCCGCGCATGGTCACTATGGGGCCGGGCCCGGGCAGGCGCACCTGCCGGTAACGCAGGAAGGCACGGTAGTCATCGTCGGGCACGAAGCAGATTTCCTGGCTTTCCGACGGCAGCGGCGGCACGATGTGCCGCTTCACCAGTTCTGCCTTCACCTGTTCCTTGCGCCAGTTGCCCAGCGGAAACACGGCCTGCTCCAGCCGGGCACGCTCCACCAGCGACAGGAAGTAGCTCTGGTCCTTGGCCGGGTCCGTCCCGCGTTGCAGGGTCATGCCCCATTCCGGATGGCGCAACTGGCGCACGTAATGGCCCGTGGCCAGACGCGCCGCGCCAAGGGCATGCGCGGCATCCAGCAGCAGGCCGAACTTCATGTCGGCGTTGCACCGGGCACACGGGTTGGGCGTGCGGCCCACCACGTATTCCTCGATGAACGGGATCACCACCGCCTCTTCGAAGGCGTCGGCCAGGTCCACGGCATGGAAATCCACGCCAAGGCGGGCGCACATGGCGCCGATGGCCTCGGTGGGATCCGGCTTGCCGGGCTGTGGCGGCAGAAAGCGCGCATGCAGGCCGAACACGTCCTGCCCCTGCTCCAGCAGAAGCAGGAGCGCGAACAGGCTGTCGGTGCCTCCGCTGAGTGCGACGGCGATCTTCATGCTGCGTGCGCTGCCGTGGTACGGGGTGCGGTCATCCGGGCGCGCTTACGCGCCTGCCCCAACTGCGGTGGCGGAAATGGCTGGCGCCACCCCCGGCACGCCCAGCGCGCCGGACAGCACGTTGGCCGCCGCCAGCAGGTCGCCCTCGCCAAAGGCCCGGCCCAGCATCTGCAGGCCCACGGGCATGCCGGTACGGCTGCCCATGCCCACGGGAATGCACAGGCCCGGCAGGCCCGCCAGGTTCAGCGACAGGGTGAACACGTCCATCATGTACATCTTCAGCGGGTCGCTGGTCAGTTCGCCAAGACCCCACGCCGTCACCGGCGATGCCGGGCCGCACAGCACGTCGCACCGGGCAAGGGCCTTCTCGTAGTCCTCGCGGATCAGGCGGCGGACCTGCGCGGCCTTGCGGTAGTAGGCGTCGTAGTAGCCGGACGACAGCACGTAGGTGCCCAGCATGATGCGCCGCTGCACCTCGTCGCCGAAACCTTCCGCGCGCGAGCGCACGTACAGGTCGGCCAGGTCGCGCGGGCTTTCCGCCCGGCGGCCGTACCGCACCCCGTCGAAGCGGGCCAGGTTGGAACTGGCCTCTGCCGGGGCGATGATGTAGTACGCCGCGATGCTGTAGGGGGTGTGCGGCAGTTCCACGTCCACGATGGTGGCGCCGAGCCCCCTGGCCGTGTCCAGCGCGGCCTCGCAGGCGGCGGACACCTCGGGGTCGATGCCGTCGCCCCGGAATTCCCGCGGCACGCCGATGCGCACCCCGGACAGGTCCTTGCGGGCGGCCAGCGCGCCCATGTAGTCGTCCACGGGCAGGGCGGCGCTGGTGGCGTCGCGCGGGTCGTGCCCGGCGATGACCGACAGCAGCAGGGCCGCGTCCTCCACGGTGCGGGTCAGCGGACCGATCTGGTCCAGCGACGAACCGTAGGCCACCAGCCCGAAGCGCGACACGCGCCCGTAGGTAGGCTTCAGGCCCACGCAGCCACACAGGGATGCGGGCTGACGGATGGAGCCGCCGGTGTCGGTGCCCAGCGACCCGAAGCACTGCCCTGCGGCAACGCTGGCGGCGGAACCGCCGCTGGAGCCGCCCGGCACGCGCGCCACGTTCCACGGGTTGCGGGTGGGGCCGAAGGCGGAATTTTCGGTGGACGACCCCATGGCGAATTCGTCCATGTTGGCCTTGCCCAGGATCACCGCACCGGCCTCACGCAACTTGCCCACGGCAAAGGCGTCGTAGTGCGGGGTGAAGTCGCCGAGGATGCGCGAGCCGCAGGTGGTGCGGGTGCCCGCCGTGGTCAGGGCGTCCTTGACCGTCAACGGCACGCCCCACAGGGGCTTTGCCGGGTCCGGCCCGGCTGCGTCCAGAGCGCGGGCTTCGGCCAGGGCTCCTTCGCCTCTGGTGACGAGCAGCGCGGCAATGGCAGGCTCGGTGGCCGTGATGCGGTCAAGACACGCGGCGGTGACCTGCTCCGCCGTCAGTTCGCGCCGGGCCAGCCGGTCGCGCACTTCGGCCAGCGACAGGGAAACGATTGCGGTGGACGTATCGGACATCTCACTATCCTTGGCTGTGCATGCCGCCGCCTGCGCGGAGGCTTGTCTGTGAACTTTCCGGAAAATATCCGCACGAGAGCAGGGTAAGGAATCGGGGCGCCGCCCCGAACCCCGCCGGGGGAACTTGATCCCCCGGTCCCCCTGCATTGCCTGCCACCGGGCCTGACAGGCATCGGCAACCGCGCCACGCACTTCCGCGCGTCAGGTGCGTCGCCGCTCCGTCTTCCTGCCTTTACCCGTCGTGTCGGCACGACCGACGCGGCGGATTTCCGGCTCAGGAGAGGAGGCCCTCTTTTCTTCCAGCTGTGCGCCTCCGCGCGTCCAGTGCGTCGCCGCTCGGTCTTCCTGCCTTTACCCCGTCGCGCCTCCGCGCGTCAGGTGCGGGAAGTCCGTGTCGTGGCAAGGAAGGCAAGCACGGTGGGGTGAAGGAATACTCTTGTCGTATTTCGAACCCCACCGTGCGCAGCCTGACGCCGCCACGGCGCGGAATCCCCGCACCGACTAAACGATCCTGGGTACGATGAAGAATTCGGTATCGGCCTCCGGCGCATTCCGCAGTACATCCTCGCGCGTGCAGCGCGGGGCGGCCTCGTCGGGGCGCAGGGCCGTGGCGTGCTGCACGGGGCTGTACAGCGGCTCGACGCCGGTGGTGTCGAGGCCGTTCAGCATCTCCATGTAGCCAAGGATGTCGCCGAACTGCCGGGCAAAGGTTGCAAGCTGCGCTTCGTCCGGGGCCAGCCGGGCCAGCCGCGCGATGGCGGCCACCTGATCGGTGCTGATGGTGGTCATGATCGGTCCTGTATGGCGTACGGATTATTGCGGGGTTGCGGTGACCGCGGCCTTGGCGCGGGCCTCGTGACGCTCGCGGGTGCGTTCCAGCTTCTGGCGGAACTCGGTGGGCTCCACGGGCTTGAAGCCGTCGGATACGGGCGTGAACAGGAACAGGTCCTGCGAGGCGTGGCCGTCGGCGCTCCAGTGCAGGGCGCCCATGGCCCACTGCATGCGCTGGGCGTCGGCCAGGCGGCGGTTGACCTCCGCCGGGGTCCAGCCCTTTTCCGGCAGGCCCATGTTGGAGGCAAAGCGCACGAAATCGTAACCAAGGCCCACCCAGAAGTCGGGGGCGTCGGGGTTGCCTGCCTCGCGCAGGGTACGCGCCAGCGCATCTCCGGCGGGCGTGACCTGCGCCCCGTTCCAGGCGCCGGGAAACACGGCCAGCCCGAAGTTGCGCACGTCCACGCTCTTCTGCCCGGCCAGCCCCTGCTCCCACAATGCTGTGCCCAGCAGCACCTGCCGGTCCTCGCCGTGAAAGAACAGATTGGGCACCAGCATCTCGGTGTTCTTCCAGCTGTCGGGCAGGAAGGTGGCTTCAAAGGTGGCGCCGGGCACCGGGTAGCTGTTGATGGTGCGCACCTTCACGAAGCTGCCCGCGATGCGGTTCCACTCCTGATGCCTGCTCGCCGGGTAGGACATGGTGGAGGCCACGCTGGAGCCGCGCGCGCGGGCGCGCTCGGCAAAGAGCGAGGCCATCTTGCCGCCAAAGGCGTCGTCGGGGTGCAGCACGCCGTAGCTGGTCACGCCCAGGAATTCCTGGGTGAAGCCCAGCAGCGCGTTGACCTGGTCGTCGGGGCTGGTGAAGAAGCGCCACGCCACGCGGCCTTCTTCGCCGCCATCCAGTTGCGGCAGAAAGGTGAAAAAGGCGCGCTGGCCGGTCAGGCCGCGTTCCTTGGCGGCGCCGAAGCTGTTGGTGCGCAACGGCCCGCCCACCACCACGCACTGGGGCGGCAGGGCGGCCAGCCTGTCCAGCCAGTCGGGCGATTCGGTGTTCAGCACCACCACCTCGACCTCCATGCCGGTGCGCGAAAGCTCCCACTGGGCGGCGCCCGCCCCGCGCGAGATCTTCCACCCGATGTTGCCGAAGGCGCCGGTCATGGGCAGGGCCAGGGCCACGGTGCGCGAGGCGCGCATGCCGCTCTGCTCCAGCGGCGTCAGCACGGTGCCGAGAAGGTTGGGGTCGTTGAAATTGCCGCTGCGCTGCAACCGGGTAAGGGTTTCCAGCGCGCGCAGCGAACCGGCGTTGGCGGCGGCCATGCGTCGGGCCGACTCCAGTTCGATGATGTTGTAGGGGTAGCGGCCTTCGTTCTCCGGGGTCACGGCGGCGGCAAGCTGCTCCACCGTGGCGTTGTCGGAACGCTTCAGTTCGTCGAACAGGCGGTTTTCCAACGCGGCGCGGAAGGACTGGCTTCCGGCGGCCCCACCGGCCTGCGCGCCCGCCTGGGCCCACAGGCTGGACAGGGTCTGGAGGGAACCGGAAATGTCGCCCCCCTCCCACTGCCGGGTGGCCACTATAAGCCCGGCCTGCGCGCGCAGCCCCCAAGGACGCGCGGTATCGCCGAACACCGCCGTGGCGCGCTGGCGGCTTTCTGTCCGCGAAATGCGGGACATGGCGCGGTACCAGGTGTCCTGCCAGTCCTGCCCGGCATCGGCAGCCGGATCCAGCCTGCGCCACCCCTCCAGGCCGTCCAGGGCCAGATTGGGGTGGGCATTGGCCTCGGCGGCCATGCTGTAGCCGCGCCACGCGCCCAGGCGTTCTTCGGGCGTGATGTCGGTGCGCGCCGTCATCATGCCGAAGATGCGCTCAGCCGTGGCCGCGTCGCCGCGTTTCAGGGCTTCGTTGCCTTCGTCCAGCGCCGAGCGCCGCACCGGCTGCACCTGCGGGGTGACGGGTTCCTGCGGGATGATGATGGACCGCTTGCCGCCGCACCCGGCGGCGGAAAGCACCATGAGCGCGAGCAGGGCAAGGACCGTGGCGCGCGAAAGAACGTGCTGCATCGTGGGTACCGTGGTGTGCACCATCGCGTGCACCATGGGGTGGACCGTTGCTTGCCGGATGTGCCCGCACGGGGCCGCACGACGTGGCCTGCGGCCTGGCGTGCGGTTTGCCACCCGGAAAAAGCGCCGAAGGCGGGGACCGGCGCAGGGGCGAAACCCGGGCCGCGAAACAGGGGCGCTGCACCGGCAGGCCCCGCGGCGAATCGCGTCAGGCTATACATTGTGGCCCCGGAATGCAAGCAGGGCGCGCCTTGCGTCCCGACCGGCATCCCGAAAGACCAGGTCGGGCGCGGGCGCGCCCCGGAGCATTCCGTCCCTGCCTGCGCTGGCGCGGGCAAGGGACGACCGGTTACTTCTTCACTTCGGTGTAGTCGGCGTCCACCACGTCGTCGTCGCCCTTGGCGGAACCGGCTTGGCCCCCGTCATGCCCCGCTTCGGGACCGGCGCCGGGCTGGCCCTGCTGGCTCTGCTGGTACAGCTGTTCCGCCAGCTTGTGCGAGGCGCGCGACAGTTCTTCGGACGCGGACTTGATGGCCGCAACGTCGCTGCCGTCCATGACCTTTTTCAGGGCTTCGATCTTGCCCTCGATGTCGGTCTTGGTGGCGGCGTCAAGCTTGTCGCCAAGGTCGGCGATGGACTTTTCGGTGCCGTAGATCAGGCCGTCGGCCTGGTTGCGGGCCTCGATGAGTTCCTGCTTCTTCTTGTCCTCGTCGGCGTGCGACTCCGCTTCCTTGATCAGGCGCTGGATTTCGCTTTCCGACAGGCCGGAAGAGGCGGTGATGCGGATGGACTGTTCCTTGCCGGTGCCGAGATCCTTGGCCGACACGTTGACTATGCCGTTGGCGTCGATGTCGAAGGTGACCTCTACCTGCGGGGTGCCGCGCATGGCCGGGGGAATGCCGGTCAGTTCGAAGCGGCCCAGGGTCATGTTGTCACCGGCCATGGGGCGTTCGCCCTGCAGCACGTGGATGGACACCGAGGGCTGGTTGTCCGCCGCCGTGGTGAAGGTCTGGCTCTTGCGGGTGGGGATGGTGGTGTTGCGATCGATGAGCCGGGTGAACACGCCGCCCAGGGTCTCGATGCCCAGCGACAGCGGGGTCACGTCCAGCAGCAGCACGTCCTTCACGTCGCCCGCAAGGATGCCGCCCTGAATGGCGGCGCCCATGGCCACCACTTCGTCGGGGTTCACCGAGCGGTTGGGTTCCTTGCCGAAGAACTCGCCCACCTTCTTCTGCACCAGGGGCATGCGGGTCATGCCGCCCACCAGCACCACCTCGTCGATCTGCGCGGCGGAAAGGCCGGCGTCGGCCAGCGCCTTGCGACACGGCTCGATGGTGCGGTCCACCAGGTCTTCCACCAGCTTTTCGAGCTTGGCGCGCGAAAGCTTCATCATCAGGTGCTTGGGACCGTTCTGGTCTGCGGTGATGAAGGGCAGGTTGATTTCCGTTTCCATGGAGGTGGAAAGGTCCTTCTTGGCCTTTTCCGCCGCTTCCTTCAGGCGCTGCAACGCCATGCGGTCCTTGGAGAGGTCGACGCCGTTCTCGCGGCGGAACTCTTCCACAAGGTAGTTGATGATCCGCTGGTCGAAGTCTTCACCGCCCAGGAAGGTGTCGCCGTTGGTGGCGCGCACTTCCACGACGTTGTCACCCACCTCGAGGATGGAAATGTCGAACGTGCCGCCGCCAAGGTCGAACACCGCGATCTTCTCATTGGCCTTCTTGTCGAAGCCGTAGGCCAGCGAGGCGGCGGTGGGTTCGTTGATGATGCGCTTGACTTCGAGGCCCGCGATGCGGCCCGCGTCCTTGGTGGCCTGGCGCTGGGCGTCGTTGAAGTAGGCGGGCACGGTGATGACCGCGTCGGTCACGGTTTCGCCCAGGTACGCTTCCGCGTCGGCCTTCAGCTTGCCGAGGATCATGGCCGAAACTTCGGCGGCGGAGTACTGGCGGCCCTGCACTTCAACGGCGGCATCGCCGTTGGCGCCCGCCACGATGCGGTAGGGGCTGTGGGTCTTCCAGTTGTTCACTTCGGGGGCGTCGCCCTTGCGGCCCATCAGGCGCTTTACGGCGAACACCGTCCGCTCGGGGTTGGTGACGGCCTGGCGCTTGGCGATGTCGCCGACAAGGCGCTCCTTGTCGGTGAAGGCCACGATGGAGGGCGTGGTGCGCCCGCCTTCGGGGTTGGTGATGCACTTGGGATCCTTGCCCTCCATCACGTAGACGCAGGAGTTGGTGGTCCCGAGGTCGATGCCGATGATCTTGCCCATTGTCTTCCTCCTCAAAGGGTACGCGAGCATGTCGCGAAGTGATCTTGCGCTGGCCGCCGTCCCGGTGCGAGCCGTTCCGGCGTTGGCTGGTGTGAATAGTAAGGCGGGGTTGCCGGTCGTAAAGAGGGGGAAGCCATTTTTTCGTGCAAGGATGTGCACCGAGGGGAAAAAATGCGGGATTGCGGGGCGGAAAAAGCGCACGAACCGCGCAGGCGAAGGCACGGGTCCGCGCACGTCCCCGGGAGGCGGGCGGCGGGAAGACAGGCCATGCCGCAACCGCTACGGTCGGCCCCCAGGAAGCGTCGCACGACAGGAAGCGTCCGCCAGAGCAGGGGCACAGGCGCTCCACATGAACTACTGGTCTTCTGGCTGCCCCTTCTCGTAACGTTTCAAGCGCTTGAGATCGCCTTCCGTCTTGCGCCGGAGATCGAACATGGCCCTGTAAATGGCCAGCGTGGACATGATTTCAGCGCGACATCTTTTTTCGATACGGGCGTGCTGCCCGCACTCGTACCATTGCCAGACCTGCTTTCCTGATTCGGGGGACTTCTGCTTCAGATACTTCGCGTACAGTTCCCGCTTGGTCTTCGGATAGGCGAAGTAGGGCCAACCGCCGGTGAATTGGCAGTACGAGATGGCGGAAAGATCCAACTGCCTGCTGCCGTAAAACACATCGTGCAGCCTATGGGGGGTATCGATGCCGAATTGTGCACAGCGGGCAAACAGTGCCGGAATATCGCTATGAGAAATACCAATGCCCCCCAACATGAGGGCCCCATGGTCTTCCTTGCCCAGAATGCTCAGCCACTCGCGGCACAACAGGCGATACATCTGGCGCAGGGCTTCCTTTTCTGCGCCGTGCTGCCACTCCCAGATGCCGTGCACCCCTTCCACATGGTTGCGCATTGGAAGATAGGTAAGGAAGGTTCCGCCCAGTATCTTGTGGTCCGGCAATACCGGTGAATACCGCATGCCGCTGGGCGAACTGCGTCCCCTGTCCTGTTCCGGCACATAGAATTCCAGGTCAAGAAATACGATCTTCGTCCTTTCAGGATGAAAACGCAGCACGCATCCTCCGAGGAAGAAACAATATGCGCTTGTTCATGGCGCATGTACCATGCCAACACGCAGCCTGAACAGCAGATTGGCCGGTCACGCCCAGCCGCTGCCGATACGATACCTGTGGAGCGGCAACCAGAATGCAGCCCAGTGTGCATCTTGTCCATGAGGGGCGCCCGCTGTCATACCGCGACGCGCAGTACCGATTGCGCGCACCAGCGGCACGCGACACGAGTTCTCAACCACGACGGGTGCCCGTCACAACCTCAGCCGCTCAAACACCGACGGCCCCGACACAAAGCCGGGGCCGAAGGGGGATCCTTGCCATCGCTGCCGAGGATGGAGGAAAGATGATGCGAGATGTCAGGTCAATGCATGGACAACCCAGGAAAACTTGTCAGGCGGGCTGATTGGCGTGCCGCACGCAGACGGAACACTTTCTAGGCCAGGCCCATCTCGTGCCGCAGCCATTCCTTGATTTCGGGGGTGGGCTCGTAGATGCCGCGCAGGTCTCCGAACTCGGCCAGAAAGAGATTGGCCAGCCGTTCGGGCAGCGGCGCGCTGTAAATGTCTTCCGCCGCCTCGGAGTTGCGGCGCACCAAGCGCACCACCGGACGCGGCCCCCAGGTGTCCACCACGAAGTAGGTGGAATAGTCGTCCTTGGAACGCACCGGGGGATATTCCGCATGCCAGTTGTTGTTGCCCCACTCCAGGTACATGGTAACGGCGTGCTCGGGGCTGAGATTCCAGTCGATATCCATGTGGCCGAGCGTCTTCAGGTCTTGCATGGGTCACTCCTGCCGTAAGGTTGCGCGTGCCAGGCGGCCTGCATGCCGCCCGTTGCAAGAAACATCACGTGATCCGCTTCCCCGCTGCTGCGGGCTTCCGGTCACCTGAGCGGGCCGGGCTGCCACTCCCGGCCCGCAGGTGAACCGTCGCCAATGTGAAGGAGAGAGGATGGCTGAGGAAACATCACTCGACTACACAGTAACAATTACCATTAGCGTGTCAACGCTTTTTGCTGAAAAAACTGATGCGCGATGCTGCAAACCGGACGCACGCCGCCCTCGCAGGCGCCCACATGCCGGACGGTCAACGGCAACGCCCGCGGGACCGGTTTTCGCCAACTTGACGGTTGGTGCCCGGTGTGGCTTTATGGTGTCAGTGGGAAACTTCGGGGCACTCCCCCGCATTTTCCCCGCAACGGACATGGTTCCGCCCGTTGCCGCCCGCCCTGCTGCCAACCGGAGCGCGGGCCTGGCGGCGGGCCCTTCTCGCAACACCGCGACCTGGGAGGATACATGAAACCGGAAGAATTCGCTCACAAATTCATGCAAGCCGCCACCGCCATGGGCTGCACCCTCAGCCCTTCGGGCAACGTTGTCTGCCCCGGCGGCAAGAACATCTCGGCCGGAAAGGCCGCCGCCGTGTACAAGCGCCACGGCGACGCCGCCGCCAAGGTGCCTTCGGCGGAATTCCGCAACGAGCCGCACAGCCTGAAACTGTTCCGCTCCATTGCCGCCAGGGCCCTGGGGTAGACCCGCCAACAAAAATCGCCCGTTGCGTTACGGCATGTCGATGTATGCAACGGCAGCAACGGCGCTTCAAAGGGCGTCGCATTCAGCCTGCATGCCGGGCCGGCCTTCCGGCCCGGCTTTCATTTGAAAGGCTTGCGACACCATGCCGTTCAAATGCCGGAGGCCGCGCGGCAAAGGGGCGGCGGCAACAGGACGGCGACAATAGGGGTGACTGCAGCGGCGGCGTCATCCACCGTGCGGGTTCCCGCATCAGCGACACCGCCCTTAGCCCCATGGCAGAATACCGCCCGCCACCCTGCGCTGCGGCAAAGCCCATCTGCAACGACAAACGCAAACGGCCCGGAGGTTTCCCTCCGGGCCGTCGCATGTCGTCTTTGACCGGTTTGACCGGGCGTGCGGTGCGCTAGGCCGCGCCGCGTACCCGCATGCGCGCCAGGGCGCGTTGCAGGGCGGCCTGGGCCCGTGCGCTGTCGAGCTTTTCCTTGGCCTGGGCCAGGCGTTGCTCGGCACGTTCCTTGGCCTTGCGGGCGCGTTCGAGATCGATGTCCTCTGCGCGTTCCGCCGATTCGGCCAGCACGGTCACCTTGTTGTCCGAAACCTCGGCAAATCCGCCGGACACGAAGATCCAGTGCGTCTTGCCGCCAGCCTTGTAGTACAGGCTGCCGATGTTCAGCGCGGAAAGGAAGGGAATGTGGTTCGGCAGGATGCCGAATTCGCCCTCGTAGCCGGGGGCGCCCACATAGTCGACCTTCTCGCTGAGCACGAGCCTGTCAGGCGTGACGATTTCGAGATGGAGCGACTTTTCCATGGGTCACTCCTTATTGCTGCTCCTGGCGCTTCTTGTACTTTTCAAGGGCCGTCTCGATGCCGCCCACCATGTAGAAGTCGCCTTCCGCAAGGTGGTCGAAGTCACCGTTCAGGATGCCCCGGAACGCCTTGATGGTGTCTTCCAGCTTCACGTACACGCCGGGCGTGCCGGTGAAGGTTTCGGCCACGTGGAACGGCTGCGACAGGAAGCGCTGGATGCGGCGCGCGCGGGCGACGGTCAGCTTGTCTTCGTCGGACAGTTCGTCCATGCCGAGAATGGCGATGATGTCCTGCAGATCCTTATACTTCTGCAGAACCTGCTGCACCGCGCGGGCCACCGAGTAGTGCTCGGCGCCGACCACGTTGGGGTCGAGGATGCGCGACGTGGAGTCGAGCGGGTCCACCGCGGGGTAGATGCCGAGTTCCGCGATCTGACGCGAAAGCACCAGCGTACCGTCAAGGTGCGAGAAGGTGGTGGCAGGCGCGGGGTCGGTAAGGTCGTCCGCGGGCACGTACACGGCCTGGACCGAGGTGATCGAGCCCTTGACCGTGGAGGTGATGCGTTCCTGCAGGCCGCCAAGGTCGGTGCCCAGGGTGGGCTGGTAACCCACCGCCGAGGGCATGCGGCCGAGCAGTGCCGACACTTCCGAACCCGCCTGGGTGAAGCGGAAGATGTTGTCGACGAACAGCAGCACGTCCTGGTTCTCGATGTCACGGAAGTATTCCGCACAGGCGAGGGCGGTCAGGGCCACGCGGGCACGGGCTCCTGGCGGTTCGTTCATCTGGCCGTAGATGAGCGCGGCCTTCTCCAGAACGCCGGCGTCCTTCATTTCGTGGTACAAGTCGTTCCCTTCACGGGTACGCTCGCCAACACCCGCGAACACGGAGATGCCGCCGTGCTGCTTCGCGATGTTGTTGATCATTTCCATGAGGATAACGGTCTTGCCCACGCCCGCGCCGCCGAACAGGCCCATCTTGCCGCCCTTGGGGAACGGGATGAGCAGGTCAACGACCTTGATGCCGGTTTCGAGCAGTTCCACCTTGGTGTTCTGCTCGGTGAACTCCGGCGCCGGACGGTGAATGGGCAGGTATTTGTCGGTATCGATGGGGCCCATTTCGTCAACGGGACGACCCACCACGTTCATGATGCGACCAAGCGACGCCTTGCCGACAGGCACCATGATGGGCTTGCCGGTGTCCACCGCTTCCATGCCGCGCACGAGACCTTCGGTCGCGTCCATGGCGATGGTGCGGACGACGTTGTCGCCGAGGTGCTGGGCAACTTCGCAGACCAGCTGGGGCGCGTCGCTGTTGTTGGGGTTCTTGATGTCCAACGCGCTCAAGATGTTCGGCAGGTTGCCGCTCGGGAACTCGACGTCCACGACGGCGCCGATGACCTGAACGATCTTGCCAATGTTAGCACTCATGTGTGTACGCTCCCTTATTAGCCTTTCAGCGCCTCGGCGCCACCGACGATGTCCATGAGGTCGCGCGTGATCGAAGCCTGCCGCGTCTTGTTGAAGAGCAGCGTCAGGGAACCGATCATGTCGTCGCAGCTGCGCGTGGCGTTATCCATGGCGGCCATGCGCGCCGCGTGCTCGCTGGCGGAGGTGTCGAGCAGACCGCGATACAGCTGCACCTTGATGAAGCGGGGCAGCAGTTCGGCCAGCAGGCCCTCCACGGCGGGTTCGTAGATGTACTCCTTGTTGGATGCGGGGGCAGCCGGGGCGGCCTCCTCTTCCTTGGGAGCGATGGGCAGGATGGGCAGCGCGATGGGCAACTGCTTGGCCATGCTCACGAACTCGCCGTAGACCATGATCACTTCGTCCAGTTCACGCGTCAGGTAGGCATTGATGACATCGAGCCCGATCCGGTTGGCGAGCTGGAAGTCGAAGCTGCCCATCTGGTCGGCAAGCGCCATGGCGACCTCGTGGTCGGTCTTGCGGGCCGCATCGCGGCCTTTCTTGCCCACGCAGTAGAACTTGACCTTCTTGCCTTCCGCGGCCTTTTTGGCGGCCAGCTTCAGGGCGGTGGTGATGAGGTTGGAGTTGAAGCTGCCGCACAGCCCGCGGTCCGAGGTGGCGAGGACGATCCCACACGTCTTGATTTCCTCGCGCACTTCCAGAAGCGGGTGGACGGAGCTGTCCGCCTTGCTCGCCAGGTCTCCCAGCATGTCATAGAACTTGGACGCGTAAGGGCGGAACCGTTCTATGCGCTGCTGGGCACCGCGCAGCTTCGCCGAGGCCACCATGTTCATGGCCTTGGTGATCTGCTTGGTCTTCTTGACCCCGGCGATCTTGACCTTGACGTCTTTCAAAGAAGGCATCGGTTACCTCCCGCCTAGGCTTGGAAGCCCTTTTTGAACTCGGCAACAGCTGCCTTCAGGCGGTCTTCGATGTCCGCGTCGAGAGCCTTCTTGGTCTTGATGTCGTTCAGGATGTCGGCCTTCGAGTTCTTGAGGAAGTCGAGCATTTCGGCTTCGAACTTGCGAATGGCCAGCACGGGCACGTCGTCCATCAGGCCGCGGGTGGCGGCGTACATGGAGGCGACCTGCTGTTCGACGGGCATGGGCTGGTACTGGGGCTGCTTCAGCAGTTCCACCAGGCGCGCGCCGCGGTCAAGCTTCTGCTTGGTGGCCTTGTCAAGGTCGGAACCGAACTGCGCGAAGGCAGCCAGTTCGCGGTACTGGGCAAGGTCCAGACGCATGGTGCCGGCAACCTGCTTCATCGCCTTGATCTGCGCGGCGCCGCCCACTCGGGACACCGACAGACCGACGTTGATGGCGGGGCGGATGCCCGCGTTGAACAGGTTGGGTTCCAGGTACACCTGACCGTCGGTGATGGAAATAACGTTGGTCGGGATGTACGCGGACACGTCGCCGGCCTGGGTTTCGATGATCGGCAGGGCGGTCAGCGAACCGGCGCCCAGCGAATCGTTGACCTTGGCCGCGCGTTCCAGCAGGCGCGAGTGCAGGTAGAACACGTCGCCGGGGTAGGCTTCACGCCCCGGAGGACGGCGGAGCAGCAGCGACATCTGGCGGTAGGCCACGGCCTGCTTGGACAGGTCATCGTAGATGATCAGGGCGTGGTCGCCCTTGTCGCGGTAGAACTCGGCCATGGTGCAGCCGGAGTACGCCGAGATGAACTGCAGCGGCGCGGGTTCCGACGCGGTGGCGGAGATGATGGTGGTGTATTCCATGGCACCGTGCTTGCGCAGGGTGTCGGCCACCAGGGCAACCGTCGCCTTCTTCTGGCCGATGGCCACGTAGAAGCAGCGGATGCCGGTATCGCGCTGGGCCAGGATGGCGTCGATGCACACGGCGGTCTTGCCGGTCTGGCGGTCGCCGATGATCAGTTCGCGCTGGCCGCGGCCGATGGGCGTCATGGCGTCGATGGCCTTGATGCCGGTAGGCATGGGCTGGTGCACCGACTTACGGGCGATGATGCCGGGGGCCTTCAGTTCCACGGGGCGGAACTCCTTGGCTTCCAGCGGGCCCAGGCCGTCGATGGGCTGGCCGAGGGGGTTGAGCACGCGGCCCATGACCTCGTCACCCACGGGAACCGAGAAGATCTTGCCGGTACGCTTGACCGGGTCGCCTTCCTTGATGCCGGTGTCTTCACCCAGAAGAGCAACACCCACGTTGTCCTCTTCAAGGTTCAGCACCATGCCCATGAGACCGCCGGGGAACTCGAGCAGTTCCATGGCCATGGCGTTACGGACGCCGTAGACGCGCGCAATACCGTCACCGACCGAAAGGACGGTGCCGGTTTCGCTCATCTCGACCCGCTGCTCATAGCTTTGGATCTGCTCTTCGATGATCTTGCTGATTTCTTCGGCTTTGATCTGCATAGCCCTACTCACCCCTCTTGATGTTGTCTTTGAGGATACCTAACTGCGCGCGCAGACTGGCATCCAGCACCCGGTCGCCGACCTTCAGCACGACGCCGCCAAGGATGTCCTTGTTCACGCTGAAGGTGAGTTCCAGCTTGCGTCCGGCCTGCTGTTCAAGAGCCGCCTTGACCTGTGCGCGCTTTGCTTCCGCAAGTTCAACGGCCGTCATCAGCTCGCCGCGGATGACGCCCTTTTCGGCGTCGAGGAGAACGCCGTAGAAGGCCTGTATGTCGGAAAGGCAGTCCAGGCGCCCCTTGTCCGTCAGCAGCAGACAGAAATTGCGGACGGTGGCGCTGACGCCGTACTTCTCGACCAGTTTGAGGATGACGTTCCGCTTCTCATCGACGGTGATGATGGGATTGCGGAAGATGCGGCCAAGTTCGGGCGCCGCGTCGAGAGCCCCGGCAAGCGCGGCAAGGTCGCTGCCGAGCTTATCGAGCTCACCGACGCCCGATTTCGCGCCCAGCGCAAAAAGCGCACGAGCGTATCTGCGAGCTACGATGTTGCCGGTCAATTGAGCACCACCTTCGTTAAGTATTTGTCGATGAGCTTCTCGTGCTCCTCACCAGTGAGCTTTTCCTGAAGCATCTTTTCGGCGGCGGCAATGATCTGGTCGGCCATCTCGGCGCGCATGGTCTCCATGGCCTGCTTGATCTCGTTTTCGGCCGTGCGCGCGGCCTGCTCGGTGATCTGGGAGGCGGTCTTTTCCGCCTTTTCGATGATGGCGGCCTGCATGGCTTCGCCCTGGGCGCGGTATTCGGCGAGAATGGACTGCCGCTCCTGCTCAAGGTTGGCGATGCGGCGCTCCACATCGGCCAGGTTCTTCGCGGCCTCGGCCTTGCGGCTTTCAAGGTCGTTCAGTTCCTGCTCGATGCCCTTCCTGCGACCGGAGAAGAAGCCCACAATCTTCTTGCCCGCGGCCCAGTAAATGATGCCGATGAAGATGACGAAGTTGGCGACACGGAAGGCAAAGTTGCCCCAGTCGGCCTGGTGCTCGCCTCCGCCATCGGAGGCCAGCGCCACGCCGGCGGTGACAAGCACCAGTCCGAGCGCCGCTGCACTGTGTTTCAGCCCTTTCAACGCCGATCCCTCCTTGCTGTTGCGCACTGACGTGGAGTCTTAGCCCAGCACCTTGGCGGTAGCCTTGGCGGCCAGCGCGTCGACCTGCCCCTTCAGGGCGTCCATGGCGGTCTTCACCTGCGCGGCCACCTCCTGACGGGACTTTTCGAGGTAGTCCTGGGCCTGCCTGCCGGCATCGGCCAGGATCACCTGCTCCCGGGCCACACCCTCGGCGCGGGCCTTGTCGCGCTCGGCCGTGGCTTCGGCGCGGGCCTTGACAAGGGTGGCCTCGTAATTCTTCAGCTTGGTGTCGGCCTGCCCGGCGAACTGCTCCGATTCGCCGAGAAGACCGGACATCTTGTCACGCCGCTGTCTGATGATACCCCGCACCGGCCGGATGAGGATGGCATTCAGGACAACCAGCGTCACAAGGAAGTTCACCAACTGGAAGAAGAAGGTGATGTTCAGATCGATCATGCCTGCTCCCTTGGTGAGGTTGTGAATTTAAGCTCAAAGTCGGGTAGGATTTAGCTGATTACCACGGGGGTGTCAAAGTCTTTTTTCCTTTCCAAACAGTCTTCTGGAAGCCAACCCGCCGTCATTCCGACACAAATGAAAAAGCCGCCCGAAGGCGGCGATGAAAGGCATGTGAACGATGAGGGTTTATTCCGTCTTTTCCGCAGGCTGCATGGAGATGCGCCCCTCGATGACGGCGCCCTCTTCCATCACCAGCACGGGGGTGGAAAGATTGCCGTTCAGGTTGCCGGTACGGTGCAGGATCACCTTGCGCTGGGCAGTCACCTCTCCGGTGACCCGGCCCGACAGGATCAGCTGGCCCACGCGCACCTGGCCCTCCACGTTGGCGTCCTTGCCCACGATGAGCGTACCCTCGGAATGCACCTCGCCCACGAAGTTGCCGTCTATGCGCACCGCGCCCTGAAAACTCAGCTGGCCCTGGTATACGGTGCCTGCCCCGAGGAAGGCGTTTATCTCGTCCCTTGCCATGTGTGTCGCCTCCTTTGTGAGCGAAAGTGCAACGCTGTCGCGCTTCGTAGTTTCAGCAATCACGAGGTCTTGAACATGAATCGCCGCATGGAGACATTGAGCACGATCCCAATCAGGCTGAAATTGACCAGGGTTGCGCTGCCGCCATAGCTGATGAATGGCAGGGGCACACCCACCACCGGCATGAGCCCCATGACCATGCCCATGTTGATCAGTATCTGCCAGAAGAAATAGAAGAATACCCCCACCGTCAGATAACTGCCGAAGCGGTCCTTGGCATCGCGCGCGGTGTTGAAGATGCTGAGCAGGAACAGGCAGAACAGCACCACCAGCAGCACGCACCCGATGAAGCCCCATTCTTCGCCCAGCACGGCCAGGGCGAAGTCGGTGTGCTTTTCCGGCAGAAAGCGCAGCTGGCTTTGCGTGCCCCCCAGAAACCCCTTGCCCCACAGCTGGCCCGAACCGATGGCGATCTGCGACTGGATGATGTGGTACCCCGCCCCCAGCGGGTCGTTGCCGGGGTCGAGAAAGGTCATGATACGCTGCTTCTGGTAGTCGTGCAGGCGAAACCACGCCAGCGGCAGCATGGAGGGCACCACCACCAGGCAGGTCTTCAGCACGCCCGGCTTCACCCCGTGGAACAGGGTAATGCCGCCCAGCAGCATGAGCAGCAGCAGCGTGGTGCCAAGGTCCGGCTGCATGACGATGAACCCGGCGGGCAGGCAGCCCAGCGCCAGCACCTCGAACAGCCCCTTCCAGCCCAGCGGCTCGCGGCTGCGCGACAGAAAGCGCGCCCCCATGATCAGGATGGCGATCTTGGCCACCTCGCTGGGTTGCAGGTTCATGAACCCCAGCGGCAGCCAGCGCCGCGCGCCATACACCACCTTGCCGAACACGGGGATGGCGGCCAGCAGGATCATGGTGATGATGAACAGCGGCAAGGCCAGGCTTTTCATGTGCCGGTAGTCGAACAGCATGAAGAAGACCATGCCGCCAAGCCCCATCAGCCCCCACAGCAGTTGCTTCTGGTAGAACGTGGAGACCACGATGCCGTCTTCCATGCGCACGCCGCTGGCCGAGTACAGGTTGGCCACCCCGAAAAGGAACAGCAGCGCGGTGAAGCCCACCAGGCCCCAGTTCATGTGGGTGATCAAGCGTCGGTCGATGGGGCTCATTGTCCGTCCTCCGGGGCCACGTTCGGGAAGCGCCGCAACGGCGGCACCACGCCGTCGTCGCCGCCCCGCCCGTCCGGCGTGGTGGCGTCGGGATCGAAGGTGTCGGGGTCGTAGCGGTGCAGCCCCTCGCGCGCATCCTCGATTTCGGGTGGTGCTGCGCGGTCACGCCCGCCGGACCGCGCCGAACGGCTCGTGGGCACGGTACGCAGGCCTTCATCCTGCCGGTCCAGCTGATCCTGCCGTTCCTGTGGGTCCTGCTGTTCCTGCCGTACGGGCGCACCCACCCCCTGATCGGGTCGGGCGGACGGGGTGGCCGGGGCAGCCTGCCGACTGGCAGGGGCGGCGGGGGCGGATTGCGGTTGCTGCACCGGGGCGGTCACGTCCGAAGTGGCCGGACTGGTCGCCGGGGCAACC
>NZ_VRYY01000132.1 GCF_015731765.1 Nitratidesulfovibrio oxamicus | reverse complement strand
CGGGCCGGGCCTCGCCGGGGGGCGGTTCCGCACGCCCGCAGGCATGCAGGCAGGCCGCAAGCACGGGCGCGGCACCGACGCCCGCAACGAGCGATCATGACCACAAAGCCTTCGCCAGTTCCTTCCGGTCAGCCTTCGTCAGATACTTCCGGCCTTGCCGCTTACCCCTTTGCCGCCCCCCTGGCCACGCTGTTGCCCCGCACTCTGGAGATCATCCGCGAAAGCGGCGCTCTGGTCATGGACCATTGGCGCAAGCCGCGCAACATCCGGCTCAAGGGGCGCATCGACCTGTTGACCGAAACCGACCTTGCGGTGGAGGCATTTCTCAAGGACCGCTTGAAGGACGTGGTGCCGGGCGCCACCTTCATGGCGGAGGAAAGCGCCACCTCGCGCACGCCGCGAGGCACCTGCTGGATCATCGACCCCATCGACGGCACCACCAACTTCGCCCATTCGCTGCCCTTCGTGGCCACCTCCGTGGGGTTGTGGCACGAGGGACGGGTGATGCTGGGCGTCGTCAATGCGCCCGTGCTGGGCGAGTGTTTCTGGGCGGTGCGGGGCGGCGGGGCGTTCTGCAACGGCGAACCGTTGCGTGTTTCCGACCGCGAACCGCTGGAACAGGCCGTTGTGGCCACCGGCTTTCCCTACACCATCAGCGAGGACGTGGACACGGTGCTGGCGCGGCTGCGCAAGGCCCTGGTGACCACGCGCGGGGTGCGCCGCTGTGGTGCGGCCGCCATCGACCTTGCCTTCGTCGCAGCCGGTCGGTTCGACGCCTTCTACGAGACGGACCTGAAGCCGTGGGACACGGCGGCGGGCTGGCTGCTGGTGGAAGAGGCGGGCGGGTGCGTGACCGGATTTGACGGTGCGCCGTACGATTTCACCAACGAGGGCATTCTGGCCAGCAATGGCCGGGTGCACGAGGCCATGCGCGCGGTGCTGGCGCTGTAGGCCAGCCCAGGCCAGTTCAGGCCAGTTCGGGGCGGTCGGGTCGGTCGGGTCTGGCGCAGGCCGATTCCGGGCAGTTCAGGGCTTCAGGACTGTTCGGACAGTTTCGGCTCATCGGCATAGACCGGACAGGGCATGTCGCGGAACACGTCGCCGCGTTCGGCTGCCCAGATCAGCGCGGGCGTCAGCATGTCCCGGAAGTGTTCAAGCAGTGCATCAAGCTCGTCGGCATCCACGAACATGCCGTCGGCCACCTCGTCCGGATTGGGTTGCGGCGCTTCGCCCACGGGTCCGACCACGAACAGGGTGACGTGCGCGAAGTCCGTGGCCTCCGTGGCGGGAATTTCCGCCCGGCGTATCAGGCGGCCCGCAGCGATGCCCAACTCCTCGCGCAGTTCGCGCAGGGCGGCATCCTCGCGCGATTCTCCGGCCAGCACGTGCCCGGTGGCCGAAAGATCCCAGCGCCCAGGGTACAGGCGCTTGTTCGCGGCGCGCTTTTGCAGGTAGATGCGGCCTTCAGCGTCGTACAGCATGACCAGCACCACCCGGTGGCGCACCGGCTGGCGGCGGGCTTGGGCAATGGGCATGACCATCAGGGGCCGGTCGCGTTCGTCGGTGATTTCCAGGCATTCCACGCCATCGGCAGGGGCCGCGTCGTCGTGGTGCCCCGGTCTGCCCTTGACGTTTCGGCGCGGGGCCGTCCGGCTGCGCGGTTTGGCGCGCCCGCCCTTGGCGGCGGGCAAGGAACGGCGGGTATCGACCGTTTCGTCCGCAGCATGTGAAGGAGGGCGTTTGCCCATGCAGTCTCCTGTCTGTTCCGGGTCCGGCGGGGGCCAGCGCGGCCCTAGGGCGGAGTTTTTCCGACTGGGTTCCGGCGACATCGTTGAAGTGGCCGAACTGGAGCGCCAGTGCTTTTCCACCCCGTGGAGCGAAGAGCAGTTTCATCTCGCCTTCGAGCGCAAGGTGTTTTCGGTGTTCGGCCTGCGCGATGCGGGGCGACTTGTGGCGTACGTGGCCGTGTACCATCTGGCGGGCGAGCTGGAAATACTCAACGTGGCCGTGCACCCCGACCAGCGGCGGCGTGGGCTGGGCCGCCGCCTGCTGGCCATCCTGTTGCAAGTGGGTGCCAAAATGGGCATACATAGGGCCGTGCTTGAGGTCCGCACCGGCAACGCCCCGGCCATCGGCTTGTACGAGGGGCTGGGGTTCACCCGTGCGGGCGTGCGGCCGCACTATTACGGCGATACCGGCGAAGACGCCATCATCTACGAATGCGACCTTGCGGGCTGGGCCTGCCGCGAGCCGGATTGCGCCGCCCCGACAGGTGGGCCTGGCCCCGAGCCGGACGGGGGATGCGCAGATTCCGGCGAGGCCTGAGCCCTCCGGGGGGCCTGCATTCTGGCGCGGGCATCGGGCGCGACGCCTGGCGCGGCGTCCGGCAGGCATGACATTTTGGACGGGCATCCCCGTTCGGGTAGGATATTTCGGATTGGCACAACCGTTCGCCACCGTTCACCTTTCACGCAACACCGTCCGGAGACCCGCATGAAGAAGCTCATGGCCGCCAACTGGAAGATGTACAAGACCGCCGGGGAAGCGCGGACCACCGCCGCCTCGCTGGCGGCGTTGACGGCGGACACGCTGCCGGACGATCGCGAGGTGGTGATCTTTCCGCAGTTTACCGCGCTGTCGCCCGTGGCCGACGCGCTGCGTCATGCTGCCGGGTATTCGGTGGGCGGCCAGGACGTGTACCCGGCGGCGGAAGGCGCCTACACCGGGGAAATTTCGCCGGGCATGCTCATGGACTGCGGCTGTGCCTGGGTGCTCACCGGCCATTCCGAGCGCCGCCATGTCATCGGCGAAAGTGATGAACTGGTGGGCGCCAAGACCGCGTTCAGCATCAACGCCGGACTCAAGGTGGTTTTGTGCATTGGCGAAACCATTGAAGAACGCGAGGCGGGCCGCCTGGGCGAAGTGCTGAAGCGCCAGTTGGACACCGGTCTTGCCGGGGTGAAGGGAGACGCCGTGCCCGCCGCCATCGCCGTGGCCTACGAACCCGTGTGGGCCATCGGTACCGGCAAGGTGGCCGGGCCGCCGGAAATCGTCGAGGCCCACGCCCTGGTGCGCCAGTTGCTGGTGGCCCGCTATGGCCAGCCGGGCAACGCGATACGCATTCTGTACGGCGGCAGCGTCAAGCCCGAGAACGCCCGTGAAATCATTGCCCTTGACAATGTGGACGGTGTCTTGGTAGGAGGCGCTTCTTTGCAGGCTGACTCGTTCAGCCGCATCATTCTGGCGTAAGCCGTGCCCCGGCGCGGAGTTTTCACAAGGAGAGTACGGTGCAGACCCTGATCCTGACCCTGCATGTGGTCGCGTGTCTTGCCCTGATCGTGCTGGTGCTGCTGCAATCCGGCAAGGAAGGCATGGGCGTGATCTTCGGCGGCGGCAACACCTCGCTGTTCGGCAGCACTGGCGCCGGCGGCATGCTTGCCAAGCTGACCGCGTTTCTGGCGGTCCTGTTCATCATCACGTCGCTGTCGTACAACGTGCTCACCAGCAGCCGCAAGTCGGACGATTCGACCATTCTGGACGTGAAGCTGGAAGACGTGCAGCCTGCTCCCGGTGCGGCAGTCGCCCCTGCCGTGCCTGCTCCCGCCGCCCCGGCCGAGCAGAAGTCCAACTAGCATCGCAAGTTTCGGCGCGCCCTGCGCCAACCCCGTGCCGAGGTGGTGGAATTGGTAGACACGCTATCTTGAGGGGGTAGTGGGAGAAATCCTGTAAGGGTTCGAGTCCCTTCCTCGGCACCATAGCAGTTCGCGCAGGCGAGCGGAAAAGGCCCCCATGCGGGGCCTTTTCGCGTTTCCGATGCCCGGACACAGGGCGCCGCCAGATGCGGAAACACCCGGCGGCGCGCGGGTGACCGGATCGGAAACATCCCCGGCTGGTTGTGGTGTACGCGGGGGATGGTGCCGGAAGTGGACGGAAAAGGGTTGCGTGAGGCGAGCAGGGCGGGTCAGCGGGCGTTTGTCCCGGCACGCGGGCAATTGCGCTCTTCCGGGAAGGAACCGGGCGGAAAATAAGGAGAGTAGGGCTGTACCAAGCGGGCAAAATCGCTGGAGCCGGTGCTGCCGCCATTGCAGCGCATGGCATCCAGGGTGGATTGCAGGCGGCGCGGCAGGGTGTCGTCAATGCCTGGGTTGAACGCCATGTACAGGTCCAGCTTCTGGAGCACCATGGAAACGGCGAATTCCGCGCTGTCGATGTTGCCCTGTTCCATCATGTACAGGGTGGAGTGGATGTTGAAGGCCAGCACGTCCACCCTGCCAGCGGCCAGCATGCGCACCGCGTCGCCCGGGGTGGTGGCGGCGTGCAGCATGGCGGTGGGCACCCCCTGCTCGATCAGCAGTTGTTCGCCAACCGTATTGCGCACCGTGCCCACGCGCAGCCCTTGCAGGTCGCGCCATTGGCGGGGAGACAGGCGGCTGTCCTTGCGTACCACGGTACCCACGGTCACCCGCATGATCGGGCCTACCCATTTGAACAGCTTTTCGCGCTCGGGGGTGCGTGCGGTGCAGAACAGCAGGGCATCTGAGGTGTTCAGGGCCAGGTGGTAGGCCCTCGGCCATGGCAGTACCCGGATAGCTTCCGGAGACGGGTCAAGCCCGTTGCGGCGCAGGACTTCGAGGACGATGTCCACGCTCGGGCCGCGTGGTGCGTTGTCCTGTACGAAATTGAAGGGGGAAGGTCTTCGGTGAGCAGGGTAAGGGCGCTGGCGGGAAGCGGGCACACAACGCCAGTGCTCGACACGGCGCAAAGGGCCAACGCGACCAGGCAGGCACGCAGCACGCGGGCCGGATACCGTCAGGAGACAGTATCGGCACGGACTTGCGCTGCCGCGTTGTGCAAGCGCGGGGCGTGGGGCGTGCAAGCGATGCGCTTGCAGTGCTGGATGAGAAGGAAAAGGTGTTGCCTGGCATAGAGCGAACGACCGTGGGGGGCGGATCCCGTAAAGTTGACCGCAAGGGGATAACGCACGGCATGCGCACGACGTTCACGGTTTTTCGATGCTATCACGTCATGCCGGGGCCAGGTCAATGCAGGCAGCCCCTGTACATGAACGGGAAAATGGTGGGGATGGCTGGGGGCTGCTACGCACAAGGGCAGGGTGCAGGTGTCCCGGCGGCCCGCCGCGTGGAGTTGCGACGGGCCGCGCCCGGTGGAACCGGGATGTCGGGACGGGCAGGCGCGTAATGGAGCCACGGCAAGAGGCGCAATGGCCCGTCCTAGTTCAGGCGGTTGATGTCGAGGGGGGCGCCGCAACAGGGGCAGATGTCCACGCGCTTGCCGCTGAAACAGGTACCGGCAAAGAACATGGTGCGGAACTTGCGTTCGATGGAACTGTACAGAACCCAGAGCTGATGGCCGCAGGTGCAGAAACGCTGTTGCATGACGGTCTCCTTGATAATGCGGCGGGGTATGCCGCCAGTAGTTGTGTTCATAAAAGTGAACATGTCGGATAAAAAAGGGGGGCTATCCAAGTTCCCGGCACAGCCAGACCACCCGGCCAATGACGCGGAACTGTTCCAGTTCGTCGCCGCGCACGCGGATGGGCGAGTACGCGGGGTTGTCGCTGACAAGGGCAAGGCCGTCCGGGGTGCGCATGACACGCTTGACCAGTACGGCATCTTCCAGCCCCACGGCGTAAACCTGGCCGTAGCGCAGGTCTTCAGTGGCGCGGTCCACCAGCACGGTGTCGCCGTCGCGGATTTCCGGTTCCATGCTGTCACCCACCACATCCATGAGCACCATGGCCGAAGGGGTGCCCTTGCGGGCCAGCCAGGCATGCGCGAAAGGTTGCCCGCCCACGGGCATGGCCTGCACCTCGAACGAGCCGCCGCCGGCGCTCAGCCGGGCGCGGACCTTGGGCACCATGTGCACGGCGGGGGGCAGGTCCGCGTGATGCGGGGCGGGCATGGACGGGCG
>NZ_VRYY01000131.1 GCF_015731765.1 Nitratidesulfovibrio oxamicus | reverse complement strand
CCGGCGCAGGGCGGCGAACACGGCCAGGGCGGCGTCCAGTTCCAGGCCGATGTGGTCGTCGGGCAGCGACCCCTGCCACGGCGAGGCAAGGCCCAGCGCCGCGTAGGCTTCGCGGGCGAACAGGGTGGCCTCGCCCATCAGGCGGCGCTCCGTCTCCAGGTAGACGGAGGCATAGGGCGGCGCGGCCACCGGACCCGGCCCCACGAACAGCCGGTTGAACAGGTATTCCTCTTCATCCCACGCGGGCACGGGCGGCAGGGGCGGGGAGCCCGGCAGGGCCAGTGCCTCGAAGGCCCGGCGCAACGAGGCGCCGTTGGTGGCGAAGAAGAAGTCGCGCAGGGCGGCGCCGCGCCGCGCGAAGGCCTCGGCATCCGCCATACGGGGGTTGGTCGGGACGGACACGAGCGGGGATGGAACGGGAGAAATGGTGAGCGACATGGCATTCCTGCTGCGATGTGCGGTTGAGGCCCCGTTGCCGACGCGCGGGGTCCGCCACCGGAGTGGCTTTATTTTGCGTAATACCATGTCGCTTGGGGCATGCAATGATTGTCGGATGCTGTAGGAAACATGTAGGACGCGTCCTACATGCGGCGTTGCGGTGACGTTGGCGCCGTGGGTCGGAAAACGCCATTGACGTCCGGGAAAGAAAACGGGGAGCCCTTGCGGGCTCCCCTGTGCGTTCGAGGTCTTGCGTGCGGCGCGTGGCGTGCCGCTTCGCCGTCTAGTAGGCGTGTTCGTCTTCCAGGTCCTCGTCGGTGATCTTGTGGGTGAACACGGAATACACCCACGCCTGGTACGCCAGCACGATGGGCACGAAGATCACCACCACGGTGAGCATGATCTTCAGCGTCAGCGGGCTGGATGCGCCGTTGGCGATGGTGACGCTGAAGGCCGGGTCCATGCTGGACGGCAGCAGCGCCGGGTACATGCCGAACACCCCGAAGAAGGTCACGCACACGATGAACACCGCGTTGCACACCCAGGCCATGCCCACCGAGTTGGAGGCGATGAAGAACCGGGTGGTCAGCAGCGAGGCCACGGCCAGGATGGGGAACACCAGCAGCGGCGGGAACTTCATGTAGTTGACGTACAGGTTGGTGTACACGGCGGTGGCCACCAGGAAGGCCAGCGCGGCGCACAGCAGCAGCGGCCAGATGCCGCGCGCCAGGGCCACGGCCCTGTCGTGCAGGTCGCCCGTGGACTTGATGCCCATCCACAGCGCGCCGTGCAGGGCGAACATCAGCACAAAGAACACGCCGCCCAGCAGGCCGTACAGGTTCAGCAGCTTCAGCAGGTTGCCGTGGTACACGCCGTCGCCGTCGACGGGAATGCCCATGAACAGGTTGGCGAAGGCCACGCCGAACAGCAGCGCGGGCACGAAGTTGCCCAGAAACTGGAACACGTCCCACACCTTGCGCCAGCCGGGGCTGTCGATCTTGTTGCGGAACTCGAAGGACACCGCGCGGAAGATCAGCGCGAAGAGCAGGATCAGCAGCGGCGCGTACAGTGCGCTGAACATCACCGCGTACGCCTTGGGGAATGCGGCGAAGGTGACGCCGCCCGCGGTGATCAGCCACACCTCGTTGCCGTCCCAGAACGGACCGGCGGCATTGTAGATGGTACGGCGTTCGGCTTCGTTGCGCGCGGCAAAGGGCAGCAGGGTGCCCAAGCCGAAGTCGAAGCCGTCAAGGACGAAGTATACGGCCCACAACAGGCCCCACAGGACGAACCAGATTGTCTCCAACATGTTTCCGATCCTCTCGGTTAGCTGTTCATGCGGCTATGCGGCACGTCGTGCGGGCTAGGCGGCGGGGCCTTTGCGCGCGTACTTGCGAAGCAGGTAGATGTCGAGCACGCCGAGCAGGGTGTACACCGCCCCGAACGCCAGCAGCGATACGGCCACGGACGAGGCGGGCACAGGCGACACCGCATCGGTGGTGCGCATCATGCCGTACACGATCCACGGCTGGCGGCCTATTTCGGCCACGGCCCACCCGGCCATGATGGCCAGGTACGGCAGGGGGATGGCCCAGGGCAGCGCCTTCAGCAACCACGGCTTGTCCTGCAGGCGGTTGCGGAACAGGAAGGCGGCGCCGGCCAGCAGAGGGAACAACGTGCCAAGGCCCACCATCAGGCGGAAGTTCAGGAAGGTGAGCAGCACGGGCGGGCGGTCTTCCTTGGGGAAGTCCTTCAGACCCTTCACTTCGGCAGAGGGATCGTTGAAGGCCAGCAGGCTGAGCACGCCGGGAATGCCGAAGGCCTGGATGGCGTTGCCTTCCGCGTTTTCGTCGGGCACGGCCAGAAGGTACATGGGCGCGGACTTCTGGGTTTCCCAGTGCGATTCCATGGCCGCCAGCTTGGCGGGTTGCAGCCTGGCCACGGTGTTGCCGTGGTTGTGGCCCTGCAACGCCACCAGAAGGGCCAGCGCCAGAGTGAACCCGGCGGCCAGCTTGAACGAGCGGTTGAAGAAGTCTTCCTCGTTGCGGCGCAGCAGGTGCCAGGCAGAGATGCCCAGCACGAAGAAGCCCGCCAGCATCCACGAGGCGAACATGTTGTGGAAGAACTGACCCCATGCGTAGGGGTTGCTGAGCACGGTGAAGAAGTTGTCCAGTTCCGCGCGGTTGTTGCGGATCACGTAGCCCACGGGGTTCTGCATCCAGCCGTTGGCCAGGATGATCCACAGGCCGGACATGTTGGAAGCGAACGCCACGGCCCAGATGGCGAACAGGTGCATCTTTTTCGAGACGCGTTCCCATCCGAACACCCACACGGCCAGGAAGGTGGATTCCAGAAAGAAGGCCAGGGTGGCTTCAATGGCCAGCAGCGAACCGAAGATGTCGCCCACGTATTCCGAGTAACGCGACCAGTTGGTGCCGAACTGGAATTCCAGGGTGATGCCGGTGACCACGCCCAGGGTGAAGTTGATCAGGAACAGCTTGCCCCAGAACTTGGCCATGCGTTTGTAGGTTTCGTTGCCGGTGCGGTAGTAGATGGTCTGCATGACCGCGATGAGCACCGAAAGGCCCAGTGTCAGCGGCACGAAGATGAAATGGAAAAAGACGGCTACCGCGAATTGCAGCCGTGACAGCATGACGACATCCATGCTTTCCCCCTTTGCAGCGGGTCTGGCGGTGTGGCCGCCCGTAAGCCCGGCAAGGTTAAACGGTGAAATAGGCGCGTTGCCCGGTCTGCTTCCGCCGAAAGCCGGACAACGTGTGTGCATCAAGCGATAATGGTTGCTACTACCACCTTTCCGCCAATATGCAAACATGGTGGAAGATTACTGCCAGCGATGACGGGGGGACTGGGCGTAATCTAGCATGGTTGCGGAGAAACTGTCAGCAAAAAATACATGGCGGCGGCAAGTTGGCGGTGAGGGCCGGTTTGCGGGGGAACCGGCCCGGACAGGGGAGCAGGACAGGGGAGCAGGACAGGGGAGCCGGACGGGCAGGACGGGATGAATCGGGTGGGATGGGGTGGCAGCATGGTCGGACGGGGCGGGCCTGACAGGGGGAAGATGGGCAGGCCGGGCCGTGCGCATGCACGGGTGCGGAGTGTGCGGATGTGCCCGTACTGCCCGCATGGGGCAGGGGGCGTTTGGGGCACACGCCGCGCACCGATGCGCAACGGGCGCCGACCATGCGATCGACGCCCGTTCGTCCTGGCGAGGGAAACCGAATACCGGGCTACCGGCTACGGCTTGCCGAAGCCGTACTTGTCCAGCACGGCCATGCCTTCGGGCCCGGTGACGAACTTGATGAACGCGGCGGCGGTGGCCTTGTCCCTGGAGCCGGACAGGACGGCGATGGGGTAGGTGATGGGGGCGTGGCCCTTGACGGTGGCCACCACCTTCACCTTGTCGCCCGCGATCCTGGCGTCGGTCATGTACACGAAGCCCGCTTCGGCTTCGCCGCGGGCCACGTAGTCCAGGGCCTGGCGCACGCTTTCGGCCAGCACGGCCTTGCCGGAAATGGCGTCCCACGAACCTGCGGCGGTAAGTGCTGCCTTGGTGTAACGGCCCACGGGCACGGAGTCGGGGTTGCCCACGGCTATGCGGGTAACGCCCGCCTGCTTCAGGTCGTCCACGCCCTTGATGGCCAGCCTGGAGTCGGCGGGCACGATGAGCACCAGGCTGTTGGACACGAAGTCGATGCGGGTGGCCACGTCGATGAGCTTGCTTTCCACGGCCTTGTCCATGGTGACCTGGTCGGCGGAGGCGAACACGTCCACCGGCGCGCCTTCCTGCATCTGCTTCAGCAGCGGGCCGGACGCGGCGAAGTTGGTCTGCACCTTGCTGCCGGGGGTGACCTTTTCGAACATGCCCTTGATGTCGGTAAAGGCGTTGGTCAGGCTGGCGGCGGCGGACACGGTGATCTCGCCCGCCTGGACGGTGAGGGGAGCGCAGGCCAGTGCGGCGCAGACCAGTGCGGCAAGTGCCAACGCTGCAAGAACGCGGCGGCCGGTGCGGAACGGACGGAAACCGGAAATCATGAGGCGCCTCCTGTCTGGGGTTGAGTGGTGTCTGCGGGGACGAAGCGGTCATCGGCCCTGCACTGCACGGCGTTGTCCGCCACGGTGGCGAACCAGCCCGTCCTGTCGGCGTCCCAGACGTCGAAGGTGGGGACGTACGGCTTGATGTCCAGCACCGGGGTGCCGTCCAGCATGTCCACGTTTTCCACGTGCAGCCGGTTGCCGGTCACGCCGGTAAGCCGCAGTACGGATATGCCGATGGGATTGGGCCTGCGCGGCGAGCGGGTGGCGAACACGCCGTGCTCGTCGTTGTCCAGAAAGGGCTTCACGCGCAAGGTGAAGCCCTTGCATTCGTGCAGGTGGTAGATGACGAGGAGATGCGAGAACCCTTCGATGTCGGCGAGGCCCTCGGCGAATTCGGGCAGCACGTCGATGCTGCCCGCTACCCCCTGCGCGCCCACGGGCTGGATGGGCATGCCGCGCACGGTGGTGAACGGGGTGCGCATGTGGGCCACAGGGGCGTAGGAAATGTGCGGGGCTTGCGGATTGTCTGCCTGCTGCGCTGGCGAATGGGGCGCGGCATGGGCGGTGGCGGGGCCGCGCAGCAGGTGCAGCGCCGTGGCCGTGGCCAGCAGGGCCACCCCGGCTTCCGGTTCCGGCCACAGCAGAGGCGTACCCAGTCCGGCCAGCATCAGGGCCAGCGGGCCGCCGCACAGTTCGCGCAGGCGCAGGCGCGTGGTCGCGCCGCGTCCTGTTGCCAGCCCCAGTTCGCCGTCATGGGCGTTGGCGCGCGGCGGGAAGCCGGTTTCGAAGGCCAGCAGCACGGCCAGGGCGGCCAACGCAACCAGCGCCAGGGGGGCGAGCACGGCGGGCAGGAAGGAGGTGAATGGCATGGGCATCTCGTCGATGGCGCAGTGAAGCCGGGAAACAGGCCGCCCGGCGAGGGCGGGCAGGCATTCCGGGGAGATGAAGGCGGCACGGGGGTGCCGGCCCGGTGCGCATTCCGGGCCGGACCTCATCGGGGCACCGGCGCGGCAGGCACGTGCGACCGGGGCTCCTTCCATCTTCGGGGTAGCTGCTGCCCGCACAGCGTGCAATACGGTCACCTGGGTTGTTTTTTTCGTGACTGTATTCCCTTTCCGGCCAAAACCGACCAAGACTTCCGGCAGGGTGGCGGCGGCAACGACACTGCGGAGGCAGATCGACCATGCATGCTCCTTTGGCCGGTATTGTCGGCGCACTGGACGAGACACAACTGGAGCTGATGCGGGCCTGCATCGAGCGGGAACTGGAGGCGCGGCTTGGCGGCGGCGTTTCCGGCCTGGCCGTGGAATCCGGCGCGTCCCCACTCGATTCCGCAGCCGACCACGCGGGCGCGGACGGCCTTGGCGCGGCAACGCGGCACTCCATCGTCACCGCGCTGTCCGGCGTGCCGGGCATGGGCGGCGGTGGCGCCTGTCCGCGTG
>NZ_VRYY01000130.1 GCF_015731765.1 Nitratidesulfovibrio oxamicus | reverse complement strand
CGGCGGCCAGCACCGGCAAGGCAAGGCTGCCCAGCGCCGCGCCCGCAAGCACCCCCCAGCAAAACCCCTCCATGCCGCGCTCCGGGGCCAGCGCCCAAGACAGCACGCCGCCGCCGATGATGCAGCCGTTGTAGATCAGCGGCCCCATGGCGGGCACCGCGAACTGGCGGCGCATGTACAGCAGCGCGGTGACGCACGCCCCCGGCAGAAAGAAGGCCTGCGCGGGCAGGATGATGCGCAGGAACCGCACCAGCCGCGCCGTGGACGATGCGTCGAAGCCCGGAGCGGCCACGCGGGCCAGTTCCGGCGCATACCACCATGCCACGCCGGTCAGCAGGCAGATGGCGATGGTTATCCACCAGAACGAGGCGGCAAAGAAGCGCCAGCCGTCCTCCGGATCGCGCTCGAAGCGTTCCGACAGCAGCGGAATGAGGGTGATTGAAAAGTAGCCGCCCGCAAGCAGGTAGTTGATGAAGTCGGGCACCACGAAGGCGGCGAAGTAGATGTCCGCCTCTGCCGTGGCGCCGAACAGGTAGGAGATGACCTTGTCGCGCAAGAGGCCCATGAACCGCGACGCGAAGACGCTGGCCGCCATGATCAGGGCGGCGGCGCCCATCTGGTGGGTGCGGGTGAACAGCTTCATGCGGCGGCGGACTCTCCTGTGGCGGGCCAAGGCGTGACGGACGTGCGGTACGCAGGAACCACTACCCCATACCGCCCCGCTTGACCATACGGCGGAAAGGGCGGGCGCCACACCCGCACCCGCCCTGCCCATGAAGACGACATCTCCTGCCCCCTTTTCGGGCTTTCGGTCGCACAGTCACATTTTTATCAGCAGTGGTACTATACAAAACCACTCTCTGTGCGTGCTATCATGCTGGAAAAACAACTATACAAGCATTTCCTGATTTCCTGTTCATCCATTGACAACTGTGCACTCAACCGCTAGATATGCCCCATTCATGGAGAGAGGCGCGAGGGTCCGGCCCTGTGACCGCCCGGCAACCTGCCCCGACGTGACGCCGTCGGTCGGGACAAGGTGCCAACACCGACCGTGTAGCGCACGGGATCATGATCGCGGGCTTGCGGCGTCGGCCTCTCCATGCGAGGGGCCTTTCTGTTTTGGGGGCACCGTTCGGACGCTGGAGCCGTGCGGGGCATGTGGGTGGATTTCAGGCCAATTGCGCACCCACAGAAAAAAAATGCAGCTAACAGGCCGTTGCGCCACGGGGGCCGCCAAACACCCAGCCGGAACATCCGGCGGGACTGCGGACAGCCCAAGGGCGCACGGTGGTCCGCCGGACCAGCCCCCGGCGGATTGACCACGCGAAACCCGGACGGTTTCGCGAAAAAAGGGAGACACGATGAAGGATTTTCTGGAAAAGTTGCAGCCCGTTGGCGAGTGTGTGATCTACTACCTCTACCACAACGAGGACGAACCCATGCCCACCTGCTGGTCCGACCCGCTGGAACTCATGGGTGACATGACTCGCCTGCAACTCACCGACGCACAGATGCGCGAACTGCGCGACATCCTGAGCGAGGAAATCCGCAGCGAAGGCCCCGAGGCGGTCTGGAAGGGGCGCACCCTGCGCAAGAACATCATCCATTCCTGCGGCTACCTGGTGTAGCCGGGCACCTTCGGCGGGCGCGTCCGGCAGCGCGCCCTGCACGAAACGGCGCCCCGTTCCGGAACACGACGCAGCGACCAGCGAACCCCGGTCACTCCCCGCCCCGCGTGCCCGCGCGCACGGCGAACCACCAGGCCGGATAGCAAAACACGACGCCCCCGACGGGAAACCGGCGGGGGCGTTTTCGTTGGCGGCAGAAAGCGCGCGGAACTGCGGAACCTGCGGCAGCGCAGGCCATCAAGCTTCGCGGGGCGCGTATTCAAGTGCAAGGGGAGATGCAGCCGCCCCCCCCCTCAGTATTCGAACCCCAGTTCGGCCAGCAGGCCGGGCAGTTCGCGGAAATCGCGCATGGTGCGCACGCGGGCTGCGGTGCGCGCCTCGCGCACGCTGCCGTTGCTCGGCGGATCGAACCAGATGCCGTGCATCCCCGCCTGCGTGGCGCCCCACACGTCGCCGGTCCAGTCGTCCCCGATCATCACCACCCTGTTGGCGGGCAACCCCAGGTCGCGCAGCGCATACGCCCAGAACGGCGGCCAGGGCTTGGGCGACCCCGCCGAACGCCACGTGTACACCCCGGCCAGCAACGGCCCCACGCCCATGGATGCAAGGGCCGCGCGGATGGGGCCTTCGTCCGACTCCGAGGCGTTGGACGCCAGCGCCAGCCGCCAGCCAGCGGCCAGTGCGCACAACACCTCGCCCGCGTGGGGCATGGGTTCCTCGTCGGTCCAGCCGTGCTGCGGCCCCATCCAGCGGGGCATGACGCGCATCAGCGTGCCGCCCCAGTCCAGCAGCAGCGCCTTGTCGGGCAGCAGCGCCCTGTCGGGCTGGTTCGCGGGGTGCATGCCATGCGGTGCGGTGTCCGCGTCCGTGTGTTTCGCTTTCGCCATGGTTCCTCTCCTGCCCCGTGGTGCCCGTGCGCCGGGCCCGCGTCAAGTCTGAAAGGCCCGCATCCCCGCCGCTTCCCGTTCCGGCAAACGAAAAGGGCCGGAACCCGAAGGTTCCGGCCCACAGTCACGTGCGATGATGCGCGGGGCGTACCAGCCTTGCGGCCTAGTACATGCCGCCCATGCCGCCCATGCCGCCCATACCGCCACCGGGCATGGGCATGTCCTTCTTGGCTTCGGGCTTTTCGGCAATGGCGCATTCGGTGGTCAGCAGCAGCGAGGCAACGGAAGCCGCGTTCTGCAGGGCGATGCGGGTGACCTTCTTGGGGTCGATGACACCGGCCTTGATCAGGTCTTCGAAGTCGCCGGACGCGGCGTTGAAGCCGAAGCCGTCCTTGCCTTCGCGCACCTTCTCGACAACGATGGAACCTTCGTAGCCGGCGTTGGACGAGATCTGACGCAGCGGTTCTTCGATGGCGCGGCGGATGATGTTCACGCCGGCGGCTTCGTCGTCGTCAGCGGGCTTCACGTCGTCCAGCACCTTGGAGATGCGGATGTAGGCGGTGCCGCCGCCGGGGACGATGCCTTCTTCCACCGCAGCGCGGGTGGCGTTCAGGGCGTCCTCGACGCGGTCCTTCTTTTCCTTCATTTCGGTTTCGGTCGCGGCGCCCACGTTGATCACGGCCACGCCGCCCACCAGCTTGGCCAGGCGTTCCTGCAGCTTTTCGCGGTCGTAGTCGGAGGTGGTTTCGTCGATCTGGGCGCGGATCTGCTTCACGCGCGCCTTGATGTCGTCGGACTTGCCGGCGCCGTCAACGATGGTGGTGTTTTCCTTGTCCACAACCACGCGCTTGGCGGTGCCAAGGTCGGCCACCGAGATGTTTTCGAGCTTCACGCCCATGTCTTCGGACACCACGGTGCCGCCGGTCAGGACGGCGATGTCCTGCAGCATGGCCTTGCGGCGGTCGCCGAAGCCAGGGGCCTTCACGGCAACAACCTGAAGGGTGCCGCGCAGCTTGTTGACCACCAGGGTGGCCAGGGCTTCGCCTTCCACGTCTTCGGCGATGATCACCAGCGGACGGTTCATCTTGGCCACCTGTTCGAGAACGGGCAGCATGTCCTTCATGCTGGAGATCTTCTTCTCGTTGCAGAGAATGAAGGGCTCGTCGAGTTCGACGACCATCTTTTCGGGATCGGTCACGAAGTAGGGTGACAGGTAGCCGCGGTCGAACTGCATGCCTTCGACCACTTCAAGGGTGGTTTCCAGACCCTTGGCTTCCTCGACGGTGATGACGCCTTCCTTGCCCACCTTGGCCATGGCCTCGGCGATGATGTTGCCGATGGTGGTGTCGGAGTTGGCGGAAATGGTGCCGATCTGGGCGATTTCCTTCTGGTCGCGGGTGGGCTTGGCCAGGGTGCCAAGTTCCTTGACCAGCTTTTCCACGGCCTTGTCGATGCCGCGCTTGATGGCCATGGGGCTGCGGCCGGCGGCCACCAGCTTCACGCCTTCGCGGTAGATGGCCTGGGCCAGGATGGTGGCGGTGGTGGTGCCGTCACCGGCGATGTCGCTGGTCTTGGAAGCAACTTCCTTGACCATCTGGGCGCCCATGTTCTCGAACTTGTCCTCGAGTTCGATTTCCTTGGCCACGGTCACGCCGTCCTTGGTGATGACGGGCGAGCCGAAAGACTTTTCGATGACCACGTTGCGGCCCTTGGGGCCGAGGGTCACCTTGACGGCATTGGCGAGTTTGTCCACGCCGCGGGAAAGCTTTTCACGGGCCTTGACGTCGAACAGGATTTCCTTGGAAGCCATTGTATTCATCCTCCTCGGGAGTAAGTGCTGAGTTCGCGGGGCGTTATTCGATGATGGCGAGAATGTCGTCTTCGCGCATGACGAGGTGCTCGACGCCGTCAAGCTTGATCTCGGTGCCCGCGTACTTGCTGAAGAGCACCGTGTCGCCCTTCTTGACGGTCATGGCGATGAGCTTGCCGTCTTCCGCGACCTTGCCGGGACCGGCGGCGACGACTTCGCCGCGCGAGGGCTTTTCCTTGGCGGTGTCGGGGATGAACAGGCCGCCAGCGGTCTTTTCTTCGGTTTCGAGGCGCTTCACCAGAACGCGGTCATTCAAAGGCTTCAGATTCATGACAACTAGTCCTCCAACTTTAGGTGATCGCTGTTTGTCCCGTCCTTGGCACTCGCGGGGCGCGAGTGCCAACAACAAGGGCGGTCATCTCGCCGCGCGTCATGACAAGGTCATGCGCGCGCCCTCCCGCCGCGTGGCGGGGGGCGAAATTCGTCTCGCCCGGTGTATCGTGGCTGTTCGGCAGAAGCAGAACCCGCAAATGCCTTGTCTGGCAACGGGGGCCTTCCGCCGGGGCGGCTCCGCGCCCGCTTCCGCTGACGCGGTGGCGGTGCATGGCAACCGCGTTGGATAATAAGGCAGGTTTACGGGTTGAAAAGGGGGGCGTGTGCTTTTTTTTGCATTTTCTTCACGCGCCATGCAAATTCAGCGGGTTGCATGCCAGCCCTCCCCCTTTGAAAAACCTTGCCCCTCTGCGCCGTTCCGCACGTTGCGCCCCTTCGCCCCCTTTTCTCCCTTTTCCCCTGCCCGGCCAGACACCAGGACAAGGCGGATACGGGCTGATATGCCGCAGAGGAAAAACCCAGAAAATCCGGAGAATGGGCAAACCGGACGCTACGCCCGCTCGACCCCGGACACGTCCGTTCGCGGGGCGCGCGGCAGCCCCACAAGGATGGCCAGCACCCCCGCCGCGCCCAGCAGCAGGCAATAGTAGTTGGCCGACAGCACCGCCACGGGCGAGATGCCCGCGATGGACCCGGCCAGCAGCACCTGCGCCGCGTGCGGGGCAAGCCCCTGCACCACGCACGAGAAAATGTCCAGCAGGCTGGCGCTGCGGCGCGGGTCCACCCCGGAGGTGGCGGCAATCTCGCGCGCCATGCCCCCGGTCAGGATGATGGCCACCGTGTTGTTGGCGGTGCACAGGTCGGCCACGGCCACCAGTCCGGAAATGCCCGCCTCTCCGGTACGGACGGCGGCCCCTCGGCTGCTGCCGGGTCGGTCGGTGAAACGGCGCACGGCGGCCAGCAGCCAGGCCACCCCGCCCTGATAACGGATGAGTTCGCCAAGGCCGCCCATGAGCATGGACAGCACGAGAATCTCGTGCATGCCGGTAAAGCCCTTGTAGATGTCCTGGGCGAATCGCAGCGGGGTGTAGCCGTCCACCACGGCCATGCCCACGCCGCCCGCCAGGGCGATGCCCGCGAACAGCACGGCGAACACGTTCATGCCAGAAAGCGCCATGGCCAGGATGGCGATGTAGGGCAGCACCGTGACAAGGCGGTAGCCGCCGGGCGCGGCGGCCCGGCCCGCATCGCCCGCCAGCCAGAACACGGCCACGGCCAGCAGC
>NZ_VRYY01000129.1 GCF_015731765.1 Nitratidesulfovibrio oxamicus | reverse complement strand
GCCGCCGCTGCGGCGGGTTCCCTGCCCGCGCCGGTGGAACTGGGTCTGGCCCGGCTGCACGAGCTTTCGGTGTGGGTTACCCGGACCCTGGCCGATTTCGGCATCGACGCCCCGGACCTGGCCGACTTCGACCCGGCCAGCCTGCGCGGCACCCTGCTGGGCGCGGCCCGCCAGGCCGGGGAGACCGTGCTGCACGGCATTACCGCCGGGGTGGGCAACGCCGTGTACCTGTTCGGGCATTTTCTGCTGATGCTGTTCATCCTGTATTTTCTGCTGCGCGACGGGCGGCAGATGATGGCCTTCGTCAAGCGCGTCTCGCCGCTGGCTCACGCGCAGGAGGACCGCCTGCTGACGGCCCTGCGCGGGGTGGCCCGCTCCGTGTTCATGGGCGGGGTGCTTGTGGCCGTGTTCCAGGGCGTCATCGGCGCGGTGGGCTTTGCCCTGGTGGGTCTGCCTGCCCTGTTCTGGGGCTTCGCCATGTCCTTCGCGGCCATGATTCCCGTGGTGGGCACCGCGCTGATCTGGGCCCCGGCCACGGCCTACCTGTACCTTTCGGGCGAGTCGTGGCGGGCGGTGTTTCTGCTGGGGTGGTGCGCGGTGCTGGTCTCCAGTTCCGACGGCCTGCTGCGCGCGTGGTTCATGAAGGAGGGCGCGGGCATCCCCATGCTCTACCTGTTCCTGGCCATTCTGGGCGGGCTGAACATGTTCGGCATTCTGGGGCTGTTGTACGGGCCGCTGCTGCTTACCTTCGCCATGGTGGCCCTGACCATGTACGCAGAGGTGGCGGCGGAAATCGCCCCCAAGGGCGGCGGTGCGGTCCGGTAGCGCAATCATGGTCTTGCACCTTCATGAAATGACGAAAAGCCCCCGCTCGCGCGGGGGCTTTTTCCGTTCAGGGAAAGATGACGGGCGGGTGCACCCCATTCTTTCCGAGCGGGAATGCCCCGCAAAAGATCAGTGCGGCATCAGGGTTTGCACCGGCGCGGCCAGTTCACCGGCACACGCGGTCCAGGCATGACCGGGCATGCGCTGGTTGACCTCGCCGATGGTCGCCACCACCGACCGGATCCCCCCTGGGAAGACGCGGCGCGATGCAAGCATGTATCCCCTTTGCTGCAGGGTACGCGATGGGCGGGAAGTGTGTCCGCGGCACGGGAGCTGGATGATGCGGGAGTGCCGGGTTGTTTGCTGGTCAAGCAAAGGCGCTTGTGGGGATACCCCCGGCGTGGGAAGCGGCGGCGGGGTACAAGGCGGCTTGGCTGTCTTCGAGAGACCTGTGATTTTCCGACCCTCCCCCGCGGCAGGTGGGCATTTTCCGCAGGGGGGGCTGCGCCAAATGAAAAGATATCAACGACTTTGTGCCATGGCGTTTGTGATGGCAACGACTCTTTGAATGTGGCACCGCTGGGTGTTGATTGCTGTCTGTGTGCATTCGTAGCGATACGAAAAAGCACTTTTTGCTTGTTGTGGTGGCTGTGGGCTGTGCCGTGTAGATGGTGTGGTGAAGGTGGGCTGTCGCCAAAGGTAAATGGCGGCTATTCGTGATGAATGTCGTGCATGAAACAGCACTTTTTATATTTTTTACCTGATCCGCAGGGGCACGGGCTGTTCCTTCCTGTTTTTTTCGAGCCTGCGGCAGGGATTTCATTTGGGAAAATGCTTTTGATTTCTTTGGCAGTGTTCACTAATAGCGATTGAAGTTTTGGCTTGAATTTTTTCTCGAAATAATGCTGCGCTGCTGTCGTACTGCCACGGGATTCTGCTTCTTTGAGAAGCTCATTTCCTGTGCTCTTCGATTTTGGAGCTATGGTGCCCTTGAAATGAGCTATTCCCCAATATGCCAAAGCTTCGGGGCATCCTAGTTCAATGGCGCGGAGTATGCATTCCTTCGCTTTGTCTGGCGATGGTTTGGTGGCCTTTCCTTCGCTGAAATACAAATACAGGAATCGAAGGGAGAGGACGTCGTCGTTGCAGGCAGCTTGCGTAAGGTATTTGTACGCAGAGTCGTAGTCGTCCCGATTGTATGATACGGCGCCATACATGGCCGCAGCTTCAATGTGACCACGCTCTGCAGCGCGTCTGAGGCGTTGCATGCCGAGGTTTGCCTTTTCTTCGCCGAGTCTTCCTTCTGCAGTTAATGCGCCGTATCTGTATAGAGGCTCTATGTCGCAGCAGCATTGAATTGAAGCCTCGTCTCTTTCGATAAGAAAGTAGTCATTGCGTTGCTTGTGTTTGGACCATGCGCTGATGTGACATGCCGCGTCAAAGCTTTCTGCGGCCAATTCATAGAGATATGTAAAGTGTCGATGTTCGTCTTCGCTACATATCAATCCTTTTTTTGTGTATGAATACTCTGAATTTTCACTATAGTCTATGCGGCACATGTTGTCGGCCATTGATTGGTATATCAATCCAGCCTTGAGCTTTGGTTCAAAGTCGTGTTTTATGCATGCATTATATAATATATCTTTATTTTTTTGGTTTTCTGAAGTCGTTATGGTGTAATTTTTTATGTCTATGTCCGGGTTTATTTTGTTCAATATGAATATTGATACATGCATGAAATGCTCTATTGCATTTTGTGTGGCAGTAACTTGTTTGTTCGTTATGTCTGCAGAGCTCAATACGTGATTGTCAAAATTATAGTCTTGAATTGATGTTGAAATATGCACTCCTGCGTTGCATATTTTTCGCAATTCATGAAAATGTATTCTTGTTTCATTATCGATTACATTTTGTTGAAAGAGAAACTCAATGCGGTACTCAAGATTTGTCTTTTTGAATTTTATTCCAGCATGCCGTGAGATTTTTTCTGATAATAATTCGGCTGCCTTTCTAAGGCACTGGCAGGAGTAATCTGGTCTTGCTGTGGAGAACTCTATGGAGTCATGATAGTACGAGAGGATATCCGTGCCTAGATGCGTGATGATGTCGAGATCTGAAGTCATTGTTATGGGCCGTGCTGTTGAAAATTATAAAATGCCCATGTTTGTCATGAGCAAAATGCCCCCCCACTGTACCGAGGAGGTTGTGGGGGGGCATGACATGTTGATGCGCCGATGAATCTATAGACCCGCAGTATGCGTTATTCCACCGTCACGCTCTTGGCGAGGTTGCGCGGCTGGTCCACGTCCTTGCCGAGGTAGTCGGCGGCCTCGTAGCTGAACAGTTGCAGGGCGGGCAGCACAAGGAAGGCGGCCATGGGGCCCCAGGCGTCGGGGATGGACCAGGGGTGGTCCACCTTCAGTTCCACGCCGGGGTTGGTCAGGGCAATTATCTTGCCGCGCCGGGCCTGCACTTCCTCGATGTTGGACTTCACCTTGGGGAACAACTCGTCGTTGAGGGCCAGGGCAAAAGTGGGAAAGTCCGGGTCGATGAGCGCGATGGGGCCGTGCTTCATCTCGCCGGATGCGTAACCTTCTGCGTGGATGTATGAGATTTCCTTCAGCTTCAGGGCGCCTTCCAGCGCCAGCGGGAAGCAGTGGCCGCGCCCCAGGTAGAAGAAGCTCTTGGCCTTGGAGTAGGTGCGGGCCAGCGCCTGCGCCTCGTCGCGCATGGCGGGCAGTACGGTTTCCAGCTGGCCGGGCAGCTTTTTGAGGGTTTGCAGCACGTTGGCGCGCACTGTTTCGGAAAGGGCGCCAGTGTTGCGGCCCCAGTGCAGGGCCATCAGGGTCAGCAGCACCATCTGGCTGCACATGGCCTTGGTGGAGGCCACGCTGATTTCCGGCCCGGCCTGGGTGTAGATGACCGCGTCCGCCTCGCGCGCGATGGACGAACCCACCACGTTGCACAGGCCCGCCACCTTCACCCCGTGCTCCCGCGCTATGCGCAGGGCGGCAAGGGTGTCCGCCGTTTCGCCCGACTGGCTGATGACCAGCACCATGTCCGCCGGGTCCAGGATGATGTCGCGGTAGCGGAATTCCGAGGCGATTTCCACGTTCACCGGCACGCGGGCCCAGCTTTCCAGCAGGTGCTTGCCCCACATGCCCGCATGGTACGAGGTGCCGCAGGCCACGATGTGCAGCCGCCTGGGCACCGGCAGCGCGGCCAGTTCCGGCAGGGTGACTTCCATGCGGTTCCAGTCCACGCGGCCCGCCAGGCAGTCGGTGATGACCTTGGGCTGCTCGAAGATTTCCTTGAGCATGAAGTGCTTGTAGCCGCCCTTCTGGGCCGCCTGCATGTCCCACTGGATGTGGTTGACGGCCTTTTCCACCGGCGAAAGGTCGGCGATGCGCATGACCTTCCATGCGTTGGCGTCTATGCGCACAAGCTCGCCGTCTTCCAGGAACACCACGTCGCGGGTGTAGGGCAGGAAGGCAGGGATGTCCGACGCCACGAAGTTCTCGCCTGTGCCCACGCCCAGGATCAGCGGGGCGGACAGGCGCGCGGCGTAGAGCACTTCCGGCTCTTCGGGGGTGGTCAGGGCAACGGCGTAGGCCCCGTGGGCCTGGCGCAGCGCCCAGGCAAAGGCGTCGAGCATGGTGGCGTTGTGCTTGCGGCCCTCGGAAATGAGGTTGGCAAGCACTTCGGTGTCGGTTTCGGAGTGGAAGACGTAGCCCTTGGCGGCAAGGTCGGCCTTCAGTTCCGCGTAGTTCTCGATGATGCCGTTGTGCACGATGGCGAGGCCGCCGTCGTTGGCCTTGTGCGGGTGGGCGTTGCGTTCCACGGGAATGCCGTGGGTGGCCCAGCGGGTGTGCCCCATGCCCGTGGTGGCCACGGTGTTGGGGCAGGACGCCAGCTTTTCGTCAAGGGCGGAAAGCTTGCCCTCGGCGCGCACGGTGATGAGTTCGCGGTTCTGGACAAAGGCGACCCCCGCCGAATCGTAGCCCCGGTATTCGAGGCGGCGCAGGCCTTCTATGATGAGGGGAACGGCGGGACGATGACCGGCGTATCCGATGATGCCGCACATAGGTGGTGTGCTCCTTGGCAGAGGCGCGGCGGACGCCGCGCGGCGACGGCCTGGGCGGCCGCCGGAAGGTGTGGGCGAGGGCCGTCGGCTTTTGGAGAAAGCGCGCGGCCTGTGCGGAAATCTTCCCGGTCGGCGCATGCCGCCCGAACGATTCCTCGCGGTGTGGCATGTATCAGGTTTGCGGCACGGTTCGCAACTGGTGCGGGGGGGCAGGTGTCTGAGCTAATTACCGTCATATGCAATTATTCTGAGAAGGGAATAAGCATAATGAAGTTGGAAGGAATTTGTAGATGCACCTCGTTTTGTCGTGGAGGTAGATGCTTTTTACGTGTCATAAGTGTGTGTAGATTAGCGATTTTTAAATCTACGCCTGAAGGCGTTCATAGGTTTTTCTAGTGTGAAATATAAAACAGCGGAAAACAGTAAGACAGCAGAATACACAAAGAGCGTATTCAAGAATCTCCCGTTAGGTATGGGTAAGTGTAATTTTTGTAGTAAGTATTCTGTAACGAAAATATGTGAAACATAGATTGGATAAGATAAATGTCCTGTGATGGTGTCTATCTTTGAGTTCTTTGTTATGAAGAAGATGTCGCCAATGGTGAGTGAAAGAAGTAATATAAATGCAATTTTTTTTAATTCGTCATCCAAAGGTATAAATCTGAATGTTAATAAGAAAAATATAATGCTGGCAAACGAAATGTATTGGAACAGTATGTTTTTTTCTTTGTTTTTAGGGCGCGATGACATTTTGTAAGCAACGCTTCCCAAAAGAAATGTTGCGAGTTCTGTTGGGAAAAATCTGTGCGTCCATGGATCGGTAAAACCAAATAACGTGATCGTCAAAACGCGAAAGAGGAAAGACACTGCCATGAAAAGGGTAATGGTGCTGATGCTTCTCTTTAAAATGGTTCTTCGACGTTTAATGTGGAATTGACCGACCTCGCCCAGTTTGGATAGCCCTCCCTCAGGAGGATTGCCATGCTTGCCGAACAAATATTCGCCTTGGGTCTTGGTCTCACGCCACCCTGGAAA